>CAYWNP010000056.1:0-6434 GCA_964459675.1 uncultured Akkermansia sp.
CTGGCCCCGTCCCTACGAGCGGAGCAGGCGAAGTCGCCGCGGGTCATTGCCATTGACCCCCGCAATATCACAATCGAAGGGGATCTTGGGGCCTTTAAGGCCACCTGGTCGTCCCAGACCCCGGAACCCAATTTGCTGCTCGCGACGCTCACATTGACAGCTCCGCAACCGGCGCAGCCCCCGGCGATCTCGGTGAAGTGGAACTTCCCCTCTGTTGATCTTGCGGGGATGTGGGTCTCGGACAATACCAAGCCGAACAATGACCATCAAGGGATGGGTGTCGAGTCACGTGCGGTCATGCGCGCGCCACTCTTGATGATGTTCGGCCCGGATGATGTGAATCGCATGACGATCTCCCTCTCGGACGCCCTGCGTCCTGTCAAGATTCACTGTGCGGTCAGGGAGGAAGACGTAAAGATGTATGCCACGGTGAAGTTGTTTTCCGTCAAGCATTCACCTCTGACGAAGTATGAGGTGACCTTCCGGATCGACACCCGGTTGCAACCCTATTACACCATCCTTCGCGACACAGCCCGGTGGTGGGCCGCGCAGAAGGGATACACGCCGGCTTCAGTGCCGGAGGCGGCACGCATCCCGCTCTACTCGACGTGGTATAGCTATCATCAGAGCGTCGATCCGGCGACGATCATTAACGAGTGCCGTCTGGGGGGCGAGCTGGGACTCGGTGGCGTGATCGTGGATGATGGCTGGCAGACACTCGATAGCAGCCGTGGCTATGCCTTCACCGGCGATTGGAAGCCCGAGCGCATTCCCGAGATGAAAAAGTTCGTCGACGGGATCCACGCGCTCAATCAGAAATTCATGATCTGGTATTCGGTTCCCATGGCAGGCGAAAAATCAGAGGCCGCCAAGCGCTTTAAAGGCAAGACGCTGGGTTTCAGCAACAGTCTTCAGGCGTTCACGCTCGATCCGCGCTATCCCGAGGTGCGTGACTACCTGATCGGCCTCTATGAAAAGGCTGTGCTCGAGTGGGGCATTGATGGTCTGAAGCTGGATTTCATTGAACTCTTCGGTCCGAAATCCGACACCGTGCTCACAGCGGAGAACGGCCGCGACTACGCCTCTGTCGACGAGGCGGTGGACCGTCTGTTCACCGACATCATGGCTCGGTTGCGTAAGATCAAACCCGATATTGCCATTGAATTCCGCCAGCCCTATAACGGACCTTTGATGCGCAAATACGGCAATATGCTGCGCGGCGTGGATTGCCCGAATGCCGGTCCTGTCAATCGCAAGGAGATCATTGACCTGCGCCTGCTGGCCGACAACACCGCGGTTCACAGCGATATGTTCATTTGGCATCCTGAAGAGCCCGTGGCTAGCGCCGCTCTCCAACTGCTCAATGTCCTGTTCAGCGTACCCCAAGTCTCGGTGCGACTTGGGGAAGTCTCAGCTGAGCATCGCCAGATGCTCAGCTTCTGGCTGAAATATTGGAAAACTAATCGTGCGACACTCCTGGACGGCGAACTGCAGCCCGTCTCACCCGCCTCTAATTATCCATTGGTGCTGGCACGCTCGTCAGACAAGCTGATCGCTGCGCTCTATCAGGATATGGTTGTCTCTCCGGGTTCTAAACTTCCGAAGCAGCTCGATCTGGTGAATGCCAAACCCAGCCGTTCGGTTGTTGTTAATTTTGAAGAGCCGTTCGGTCCTGCGACAGTACGGATTGTGGATTGTCTCGGTAAGCAGGTCAGCGAAAAATCCCAAGTGCTCGGCATCGGGGTCCAGGCATGGGATGTGCCGCCGTCAGGCCTGTTGGAGATCAGGAAGAAATAAGCCCGCTGTTAGGGGTGCCAGGAGCAAGATGAATGAATAACGGTATCGCACAAAGACACAACGTCACAAAGAAGAAAATATTATTTTTTGAATTCCTTCGTGGTTTTGTGCGTGAGAAATTTAAAAAGGTGTAAATCAGCGACTGTTGAAATAAGGAACAAAACAATGAGAAATAGATCGAGTATGGTAGTTGTAGTGGCGGGACTGATTTCAGTCTTAACAGGCGCACAGGCAGGGGAGTTAGGATTTGGCCGTTTCTACACGGACAACATGGTGCTTCAGCGGGATAAACCAGTGGTCATCCGCGGGACAGCAGCTGAGAATGCGTCAGTCACATTGACGTTTGATGGACGCGTCAAGACCGCCACTGCCGATAAAGAGGGTCTGTGGACTGTCACGCTCGATGCTTCGCCCGTTAGTAAGGAACCCAAGACCTTGTCGGTTGCTTCGGCGGGTAAGACGGTCACATTGAAGAATATTCTCGTCGGCGATGTGATTCTCTTTGGACGCCAGACGACGATTGACCTCTCGCTGGGCAGGGATGAAGCTGGCAAAAAAGTTGCTGCAGCACAGAAGAGCAATCCGCTTTTCCGTGTGATCAGCCTCAAGACAGTGCCGGTTGTGAAGCCGCAACAAGACTTGGCTGCGGAATCCACCGATGGCTGGAAAGAGATTAGCCCGGACTCTGCGCTCAAGATGTCAGCGGCTGCTTACTACCTTGGACGTGACCTTGTTGCGGAAGTGAATGTTCCTGTGGGTATTGTTGATCTCAATATGGGATCAGCCTTCCCGGTCAGCTGGTTAAGCCGGGAAGCCCTTCTGGAGACCGAGAAGTTCTATGGCAAAAGCGATATACCTGGGCAACTTCAATTTTACGATGGTCTTATTAAAGAGGCGGCCGGTGGCACTTCAGGCGCTAAGAAGAAAAAAGGTTCGTTCCTTGACAGCAACTATGTTGAACATGCCCTCTTTCCTTCCGGCGGATATAATGCCGTTCTGAGTCCGCTCCAAGGGGTTGCACTCAAGGCCATCCTTGTTCAACTCGGGAATGACTATCCGTATATGATTTATGATGAAGTTGAGAAAAAAGGGATGCCCCTGAATCGGGTCGAGTTGAATCGCGCGTATGTCCAGACGTATGATATTCAAAAGGTCGGTTTCCGTTGTGAGCCTGTCACAACCCCACGTATTCCGCGTGAATGGCGTGCTGTCTTTGCCGATACTCAACTTCCTATCGGACTCGTCCTTCCTCCAGGATCCGCACTTAACGTCCTCGGCATGCACAATCGCGAGATGCGTGAACTTAATCGTCTGACGGCGAAGGAGAATGGCGATGTTGGGCTTATCATGCCCGGCTCTCAGCATATCCCGAAGAGTGGCCAGCCAGCTGATGAATCTCTTCTTGGTGAAAGAAGCCGTAACTGGGTTCTGGGTACACTTTACAAAAAAGAGGGCGTTTCTCCTACAGGTCCTATTTTTGAAAAGTTTGAGGCTGAGATGAGCAAGGCCACGATCTTTTTCAAGGAAGGAACAGCAAAGGGGCTGAAGGCGGCAAAGGGGGCCCTTGATTGTTTTGAAGTTGCAGAGGTTGAAGGTGACTATTCTCCGGCTCAGGCAAAAATTGAAGGAGAAGTGATCCGCCTGAAGAGCGATAAGGTTGGCCGTATTATCCGTGTACGGTACAACTGGCGGCAAGTGCCGGATGAGGGTCTGGTCAACGCTGCCGGAATGCCCGCCATTCCCTTCCGTTCTGAGAAGGCGGAGTATAACTGGTTTGTCCGCAACGCGGAGACGGATCTGCCGATCGAGTATTCCACGCCAGCCAATGAATGGAAGGGCGGCGATGTCACCCTTGTGAATGGTCAGTTGAAGACGCACGGGTATAAGAATTTCACTGGATGGCTTGGTCCGATCGGTGTCCGTGTAGGGCCCTTCGGCCCCAACATGGGCGTCCGTCAGGTTACCCCTGGCTCTCCCGGAGACAACAAGCTGTTTGAAGGTGATGTCATCTATAGCGCAAATGGTAAGATGCTGGGCGAGGAAGCATGGAAGGTCATGGGGGATGCCATCACGTTCAGCGAAAGCGACGATGGGAAAGGCAATTTGGTCCTGGGGCTTCGTCGCGCCGGCAAGAACGTGGATGTTGATTTAACCTTGGAAGTGATGGGGTCGTTCAGTTCAACATCCCCGTATGACTGTCCGAAGACCGAGAAGATGATTGCCAATCTCGAGAAGTGGGTGGAGACGCATGGCGGGGATGCCGGCTTCCTCAATACCGATGCGCTCTTTTTGCTTGGGACGGGAAATCCAAAATATCAAGGTCTGGTGAGACGGATTGTCTATTCAATGATGGCGAGCGTGGACATCTCGAAGCCAATTGAACCGACCCAGGCGGGAAAGAGCTGGCACAATTCCGCCGCTGCGCTTTTGCTAGGTGAATATTACTTGGCGACCGGCGACAGGAATGTGCTTCCCCATCTCAAGTTTTATTGTAAGCGCCTGGCGGTCACGCAGCATCCGTTTGGCGGCTGGCGTCATAATTTCCCGGGCGGTGAGAACTATGGACTTATGCCGAATGCCGGCTTGCCCGGCGGGATGGGCATGTGTTTCGCCAAGCAGGCAGGTCTGGAGATTGATGAGTATTCCTTCCAGCTGGCGTTGAAATATTTTTTAGAAAATCGTGCCCAAACGGGTTATCTGATCTATGGACTGGGTGCTTGTAATCGACCCGTGCCGGCCCCGATCGATCCGGCGCTCATGGCGACTGGAAAGCTTCATACCTATAACGGCGGCCTCTCGGCTGCCGGAATCCTCGCAGGTCTCACGGGTGATGGACGCGCAGCCCATTTGTGTTCGCTGATCAGCACGTACTCGTATGATAATACCTTTGATGGCCATGGCGGCAACTTCTGGAACAACTTCTGGACGCCTCTCGGCGCACATGCGCACAGCAAGGCTGCGTTTATTCACTTCTGGAGAGGGCACCGCTGGTACCGTGAAAGCAACCGGATGTTTGACGGAAGCTTGATTATCAGTGATTCCTGTGAGCTTGGCGCAGGACCCGGACTGGCCCTGGTGGCCCCCCGTCGCAGGCTGCAGATTGTCGGCGCGCCGAAGTCACCTTTTGCAATCGATGCGCCTGCGTGTCTGAAGCCGGCACTTGCAGCCTATCAGGCCAAGGACTATGCTGGCTGCGAAAAATTAGTGAATGAGCTGCTCGCCAGTGGATCGGTTGTTAAGAATGATCGACCAACGGTCGACTATCTGGCCCGCGCCGCCCAGGAACTTCAAGCGAGTATTGAAGCTGACATGACGCGCATGGAAGGACTCGTCAAAGCGGGTAAGCTCTTTGAGGCGAGTTTGGATGTGGCTCAGCTCAAAGGGATCGTGCCAGCGGGCTATGACCGCCTCGCAGCGATCGAAAAGGCGCTTGCTGCTCCAGACGCAAAGCAGAAGATGAAGGATGATCAAGCGCGCTATGCGGCTGAAAAGCAAAAGCAGGGTTCCCTGTTCCGCCAAAAGGAAGAGTCCGGCGAGAAGCGGGAGTGGCAGTGTCTGGTCACGGAGATCCCTGCAGACAAAACAAAGACAGGCCCGGGTAAAGTTCCTGAAGCACAGGCGAACAAATGGCGGCTCATGATTTTGGAAAGCATGGACCAAGCCCCTGCTGACTGGGCAATGCCAGGGTTCGATGATAGCGACTGGACGAAGACCACGCTGCCCATCTCCTGGAGGATGTATCACACGGCGTTATTGCGGACAACGTTTCATGTGAAGGATAAAAAGGCCTTTGACGGACTTCGTTTCAGGGCCTGGCTCTTCAGGCAACAGGGCATCGAGATCTATCTCAATGGCAAGTTGATCGGCAAGGTCAACAACCTAGAGGAGAAGACTGGCAACGTGGATGCAGACTTCAATGAGTCAGCCTTGGCGGCATTGAAAAACGGAGAGAATACGCTCGCCATTACCACGCGTCACAACTGGCGTTGGGGCATGCTCTTCATGTCTGTCTACAACGACGGCTTCGGCTTTATGTTGGATGCCAGAGTCAAGAAGCAGTAAGAAGTGCTAAAGTGCTAAAGTTCGAGCCGGCTTCGCTAAGGCTACGCCGCGCCAGCGAAGTGCTAAAGTTCTGCCTGTCGTCCTTGGGTCCTTTTGTCCTTGGGGTCAAAAGACAGGGTTCAGGGACCCGGGAACAAGCACAGGAAAAGATGTATCGCACACGGCGGCAAAGAGAGAAAAAATCTGGCAGTATATAAAAAGGCACTCATGAAATGTAATAAGACAGCCGGTTCTGTAGTCTCTCTTGTGTTGCTCTGCTTTAGCCTTTCTGCGGCAGGCAGAACGAATGAGCCACTACTCAAGCTGATGGGGAACCGCTTTCTGACGTTCAATACGATCGTCCGTGTACGGCAAATCGAGGTCACGCGCGACACGGCGCACGGACCCGATGAGTCGAGCGTCCACACGCCTGCCGAAGCCCGTACGTTTCGCGGAGCCATCGAAGCCGCATGGCCAGGGGCTCGCATCACGTGGGCCTTTAGTTGGCTTGCGCTGCATGATGAACGTCCGCAGTATCGCGAACTACGCGCACTCATTGTCAGTTATCAGAAGAAGTTTGGCGATGAAATTACCTT
>CAYWNP010000056.1:6534-8835 GCA_964459675.1 uncultured Akkermansia sp.
ACCTGCGGCTGGGAAATGGGACTGGTGGAGGCCCGCAAAATTTACGGTTACGGTGGAAAGAATGGCATGGAGGGTCTCCATCTCTGGCTGACCGAAATCCGCAAACGCTGGCCAGATGCCAAGCTGATCACCCAAGGCGAATTTGGACTGCTCTGGCGCGCGCAATTCAAGAATAACGACAAGCTCGACTATCGCTTCGTCTACCGTGGCTGCGGGATCCGCGCCTCGGAGTCCGACAAGGAGATCAGCTGGTACATGAACAAAGATTTCCGACTGGCCATTCTGCGTGATTGGCAGACGAATGCCCCGGGCAACGTGATTGACTTCACCCGTTACGACCTGCCAGTCTCCGAACCTGCCGACCCTGAACCCGGCAAACAGTCCCGTAATTGGAGCCTCATGAACCGGCTCAACCAGAAGGGCGTACGTCCGCAGGACAAGCCTGTCTCTATTCAGGAGTTAACTCCAGAAGAACAGGCACTCATCAAGCGCCGGTACCCGGAGCTGATTCGAGACGTGGATACAACGGAAGCGCGTTTGCCAAAAATAGAGTGGCCAGACTTCATGCGGCAGCATGACATGACATTCAATACGTTGCCCCGCAACTGGAAAGAGGCACCCCATTTCGGGAATGCTATGGTCGGTTCGATGCTCTATCAGGTCGATAATACCATCCGGCTTCAAGTCTTTCGTGCGGATGTCCAGGATCAGCGCGATGACACCTGGGGGTGGACCGCCTATAGCCGGCCACGTCTGGTGATCGGTTCTTTCTCGCTCGTTCCGGCGGGCAAGCTCACGGGGTTCGCCTGTCACAAGGATCTCTGGAATGCCGAGTTGACCGGTACGATCACGACGGACAAGGGAAAAATCCGTATTCGTCATTTGACACATGCGATAGATATGGCGATTGTCACGGAACTGACGCCGAGTGCAGGTGAAAAGGGTTTTACGTGGACCTGGCATCCAGCTCCGGCGAAATCCACGCGGAGCGGCTATCCTGTCGATGCGGCCGGGATCGAACGCTTTGCCAAGAGTTACGGCAGCCATTTAAAAGAAATCCTGAAGATTGATAAGCCCAATCCGGCAGGACGTCTGGAGAAACGCGAGGATGTGTCTGTCTGGATTCAGGACCTGCTGGTCGGCGGCCAGTATGCCACGGCCTGGGCGGAGCAGACGTCTGGCGACCGGCGCACGCACATCGTCACGATCGCCAACAGTTTCCCGGAAGCCACTGCGGCAGAGACTGCGGTTGCGGACGTGAACCGTTTCATGAAGCTTGACCGTGGCGCATGGGTCGAGACCCATCGTGCCTGGTGGCACACCTATTACCCAAAAAGTTTTGTCACGATCCCCGACAAGAAGCTGGAGTCGCTCTACTGGCAGACGATTTACCGTTATGGCTGCACAACGCGCGCCGGACGTGCGATGGTGGATACGCCCGGAATCTGGTTCCAGGGTGCGCAGTGGCCCTACATCACGACCGACTGGAACATCCAATCAGCCCACTGGGCAGTCTACACCGCGAATCGTCTTGAGCAGGGCGAGGAGGTTGTGAATAAGCTTTATGAAGGACGTGAGGCATTAGTCCAGGCGGTTCGTCCTGTGGAGTGGCAGAAGGACTCCGCCTATCTGGCCGTTGCCGTGGCGCCGGATATGAGAGGTTCCCGCGACGGAGACATGCGCTACTACAACCTCGTCGGCAATCTGCCGTGGACGCTCCACAACGCCTGGATGCAGTATCGGTATTCTATGGATGACGCCATGCTACGCGAGAAGATCTATCCGCTTCTGCGGCGTTCCATGAATCTCTATCTGCACATGGTCGAAGAGGGAAAAGATGGCAAACTTCATTTGTCACCCACCTACTCCCCCGAGTCGGGCATCTGGCAGGACTGCGCCTTTGATCTCGCGCTTTTTAAGTGGGGCTGTCTGACGCTCTTGAAGGCCAGCAAGCATCTGGGAATAGAGGATCCGCTGATCCCGCGCTGGAAGGACGTGGCTGCACGGTTGGTTGATTTACCGACGGGCGAGAAAGGATTGAGGCAGGGGAGTGACAAGCCGCTGCTCGAACACCATCGCCATCTCTCACATCTGTTGTCGATCTATCCGCTCTACCTTGTGAATATCGAGCAAGAGGGTATGCGGGAGGTGCTGCTCAAATCCATGCAGCAATCTCTCGCGTTAAACAGCTCGGATCATAATGCAGCCATGGTGCAGACGCATGCGGTGCCCATCGCCACAGCGCTCGGCGAGGGTGAACATGCCCTTCGGGGCTTGGCATTTCATCAGGCAGATCTTCTG
>CAYWNP010000056.1:8935-10566 GCA_964459675.1 uncultured Akkermansia sp.
CAGACCCAATGGGTCAAGATCAAGAGTTTGGCAGGCGAACCGTGCAGGGTCAAGCCGGGATTCAAAGGTCGTGCCAGCGTAACAGGCGCCCGTGCATCTATTCTCAAGCAACCCTCCCCTGACATTTATGAGATTGGTCTAAGCAAGGGTGAAGAGGTTACCCTCGCCGCTGAACGTGAGTGCAAATAAAAGCAACGTTCAGACGGGCAAGGTGAAATGGAATGTGCTTCCTTTGCCGGGTTCTGACTCGACCCAGATCCTTCCATGATGCGCGAGGACGATTTCTTTGACAATCGCCAAGCCTAATCCTGTGCCTCCCTGCTTTTTCTTGTTCTTGCCTTGTGAGAAGGGCTTGAAGATTTCCTTCTGCTCCTCGGGAGTAATACCCTGGCCATAATCTTGGACGCTGATTTTGATATCCCTTTTTTTCAAACGTATTTTTATAACTATGGGTCCGCTGTCGCTGTATTTGATCGCATTTGCTAGCAGATTGATCAGCACCTGCATAATCTTGTCCCTGTCAAAGACGATCTCTGGCAGGTCTGCTTCAAGGTCCATGACGAGGTCCGATTTTCTCTCCCCAGCAAAAAGAACGGCACCTTTAGTGGCTTCCTTGACAAGCTCGTTAATCTTGTTTTTTCTCAAGTCGTATGTTGTCTTTCCAGCCTCCATCTTCTGATACTCCAGGACATTATTGATCATACGGCCAAGACGGTCGACGTTGCTCTTTGTAATCTCAAGCATCTCCTTCTGTCCGTCATTCAGTGATCCCAGTACGCCCTCCAGGACAAGGTTTGTTGCCTCCTTGATCATTGCGAGAGGACTCCGAAGCTCATGGGAGACCGTGGAGGTGAATTTTGATTTGGCCTCCGCCATGTCAATAATCGCTTTTTCAGCAGCCTTCTGTTCCGTGATGTCAATGCCGATGCCAACCAGCCCAATGACCTGTCCGGTTGCATCCTTCATAGGCACCTTGGTGGTGGACCAGTATCGAAGATCGTCCCGTCCCGCGATCTTGACCGATTCTTCCTTGCCGTAGAGTCCTACGCCCTCGCGGATGATCTTCAAATCATCCTCGATGTATTGACGCGCAAGGTCTTCCGGGTGGTATTGTTGATCCGTATGCCCCATCAGCTCTTCAGGGGTGGCCACCCCCATATACTGCGCCAAACTCTTATTGGCCTCTAGGAAACGGCAGTCCGCGTCTTTGACATAAACGGCATACGGCAGGTTGTCAATCAAGGTCCTGAGTTGTAGCCGCTCTTTATTCAGCGCTACTTCTGTCTGCTTTCGTTCCGTTATGTCGATACTGAAGCCCACGAGGCCGATTATATCCCCCTCTTTGTTCATGATGGGAACTTTTGTGATGGAAAGACACTGCGGTTCAGACATATTACTCAGTCTGATCCATTCTTCCTTCCCATATTGGCCGACCCCTTCATGCATAATCCGTATTTCATCCTCCCGATACTGGCGAGCAAGGTCAGCAGGGTGGTACGCGGTATCATTGTGATAGATCATCGCCTCAGGGCTCGCCTCGCCTACGGACTCCGCCAGCCATTTATTGGTCACGACAAAGCGAGACTCGGTGTCTTTGAAGAAAACACCGCATGGCAAATTGTCAATCAGCG
>CAYWNP010000056.1:10666-12574 GCA_964459675.1 uncultured Akkermansia sp.
ACTTGACGCGCAATCCTGTAAGTGCTATAGTTAATACGAATTGTATAGCTTGATGTCGATTTTAAAACACGAGCGAAAGTGAGGAGGTCACACATGAATGAACAAAGTCCTAAAGGCACGGTCTTGCTGATCGAGGATGAGTTTGGCTTCCGGCGAATCTATACGTCCGTATTCAAGTATGCAGGGTATGATGTACTGGATGCGGAAGATGGCGAAAAGGGATATCAGATGGTGCTGAAGCATCGTCCAAGCATCGTCCTGCTTGATCTGTTGCTTCCCAAAATGAATGGCTTTGAGGTTCTGAAGAAAATCAGAGAAACGGACGAACTCAAGACAATGCCTGTCATTATTCTTTCCGCCCTGGGAGAAGAGCGGGAGGTCGGCATGGGGTTGTCCATGGGGGCAAATGATTACTTGATAAAAGGAAAATCAAACCCGAAAGAGATTCTCGACAAAGTGCAAGAGATCCTGAATGCTCTTGCGGCGGCTGCCAAGTAAATATTTTGCGGACCGCAAACAAACGGATGAGTAACTGTATCGCACGAAGCCACTAAGCCACAAAGAAGAGAAATATTTTAATTCTTACTCTTCTTTGTGCGATACAATTTGGGTGTTATAGACAAGCCCACCACCCGATGTAGCGGAAATAAACTGACTGGTAGCTTTTAGCATCCGAATGACGCGAACCACGCGAATGAAGAAAAATAAGGCAATAAGGCAATAAGGCTCGTTGGAGCGAAGCGGAAACCGTTCGGCGAATGCCGAAAGCGAAAGCGGTAATAACGCAATAACGCAATTCTCTACGAATAACGAATATTTTAATTGAAATCCTGCGAATAACGTAATATACTGCCGACCATATTCTGCGACAAGGTGTTTGCGGAGCCAGCTTAAAAAGAAAAAGGGGATGGTATGCGTATTGGACTGCCCAAAGAGATTAAGAAGGAAGAGTATCGCGTGGCATTGACGCCGGAGACAGCAGCGACCTATGTTCGGAATGGGCACTCGGTGACGATTGAAACGGGTGCAGGGATGGGGTCGGGATTTTCCGATGACCAGTATGTTGCCGCCGGTTGCAGTGTGGAAGTAGATAAGAAGAGACTTTTTCAAAACGCAGAGATGATTGTGAAAGTGAAGGAGCCCCTTCCGGAGGAGTATGGTTTGTTTAAACCGGGGCAGATCCTCTACACGTATTTGCATCTTGCAGCAGATAAGAGCCTGACAGAGGCGATGCTGGCCTCTAAGGTGATCGGCATTGCATACGAGACGGTGCAGGAGGCGGATGGTTCCTTGCCGCTGCTCATCCCCATGTCACAGATCGCAGGCCGTCTGGCGGTTCAAGAGGGTGCGAAGTATTTGGAGAAGCCGTTTGGCGGCAGAGGAATTCTGCTAGGGGGCGTGCCAGGAATTCGAAAAGGAAAGGTGGTCATCCTCGGCGGCGGTATCGCAGGGACGAATGCCTGCCAGATGGCTGTCGGTATTGGCGCGCAAGTGACCATCATGGATATCTCCGCAAAGCGACTGGCTGAGTTGGACATCCTCTTTGGAACCCGGGTGCAGACCCTGTATTCGATCCCCTCAAATATTGAGCAGGAGATCAAGGACGCCGATCTGGTCATTGGGGCGGTGCTGATCCCAGGTGCGGCAGCTCCCAAGCTGATCACGCGCCGGCATTTGAAGCTGATGAAGCCAGGGGCTGTACTGGTGGATATTTCTGTGGATCAGGGAGGGACCTTTGAGACCACGCGCCCGACGACTCATGCAGACCCGATTTTCATTGAAGAGGGGATTGTTCACTACTGTGTGGCAAATATGCCAGGGGCGGTCAGCTTGAGTTCTACGCTCGCACTGACAAGCGTGACAAATCGGTACGGCTTAAAGATTGCTGACGTAGGTATTGAACAGGCG
>CAYWNP010000056.1:12674-15765 GCA_964459675.1 uncultured Akkermansia sp.
GATGATTCGCCGGACAAGCAGTTGATGCTTCTAGGGGTGAACATCACAAGCTCCAAAGATCTGACGAAGAAGGCGGCGGAACTTGCAAAGTTACCTAATGTTGAATCGGCCTATATTACAGCTGGGCGTTATGATATCATGGTGGAAGTTTGGATTGATGCAAAAGGCGGTCTGATCGAGTTTCTCAGCAAGACGCTCGCTAAGGTCGAGGGTATTGCATCCACGGAAAGTTTCCTCGTGATGAAGAGTTTTAATAAGTGGCTTCCACGAGCAGACCTGTAAGACTTTAAAAAATGATTGAGCAACTTGGAGAACGGAAATTTTCACCGTTCCAGTATGTCATCGTTCGAGTGAAGTGATAGACGAGGACGCAGAATGAAAACAACAATGGAGTTCCTTATGACGATGATTGCAATGACAGGCATGGTAGCTGCGCAGGAGTATCTGGGCTACGTGGGGTGTTACACGGATGAGAAAAAAGAGGGAATCTATGTCCTGAAGGTCAATGCCGAGACAGGCGCGATGCGGCCGTTATGGACCTTGTCGGGTGTTGAAGGAACCACCTATTTCGCGCTCAATAAGGCCAAGACTTTTTTGTATACGGCCCAGTCTGATCCAAGTCTGCCAAAAGGCACGAACGGGTTGATCGCCTGTTACCGGATCACGGGAGAACAGTTGCTGCTGGTCAATCAGGTGGCTTTAGGATGTGGTTCGCCCTGTCATGTGTCGTTGGATAAAGAGGAGAAGGCCGTGGTCTGGGCCGATTATGGTACAGCGACTGCAGGGGTCTGTGAGCTTCAGGTAGATGGCACATTAGTGGCGCAGTCCCCTGTGATAATTCAGCATGTCGGCAGCGGACCCGATCTGCCGCGACAGAAAAGCGCGCATGCGCACTGTGCGCTGCTGACGCCCGATAATCGCTATCTGTGTGTCACCGACCTGGGCATGGATCAGGTCCGCTTCTATGACTTTGCCGCGCGCAAGACTGGACTTCGCGAGGTGGAGGCGTTGCGCATCACAACAGCCCCTGGTGCAGGTCCGCGTCATCTGACGTTTCATCCGAATGGCAAGTGGTTGTTCCTGCTGAACGAACTGAACAATACAGTCTCCACCTACGCCTATACAGGTGAAAGCACCCAGCCGATCTGCACGCTGTCCACGCTTCCGAAATGGTTTGAGTCATTCAGCAAAGCCTCGGCTATCAAGATCACGGCTGACGGGAAGATGCTCTTTGCAAGCAACAGGGGGTACGATAGTATCGCCGCCTTTGCCGTGGAAGAGCAGACAGGGGAGCTGAAGTTGATGAAGGTATCAAAGCTGACGGGTAAGTTCCCTCGGGATTTTGAACTGATGCCGGGTGAAAAGTTTATGACCGTCGGCTATGAGACCTCCCATGGATTCCAAGTCTACTCCGTGGATCACACAACAGGGAAGCTCACGCCCGTTGCGAAACCGCTCGCCGCCTATAAGCCCGTCTGCTTTGTCTTTGGCGCATCGAGGTGATCTGAGTACGCCTTACTGGCGAAAGATCTCATCCTTTGGGCATCCTTTATTTTATTTGAAGGGTCTTAAGTTCCGCAGTCAACTTGGAGAGCGCCTGTGTCAGGGCTGCATCAAAAGAGGCTGCAATATTACTGGAGTCCGAGGACTCTAAAGGTGCGGAGCCTTTGGCTTCACCGCTCCAGAGCATGGTGAAGTTTGCGGCAGTCTCATCCACGAGGGTGAAGCGCAGGGTGATCACGGCCACGGGACGCTCCTTGTGGAAATCGAGGAGGATCTCTTCGACCGTCCCTTCGAGTCCCATGGGCGCAAGCGCACCGGAGGAAGAGTCATAAACCGCCTTGAAAAGGCCACTCTTTCGCAGATAGTTCATGGACTGCACACGGATCAGCTCATGCGGGGAAGCGATCCAACTGGTGTAATAATCCATGACGGTCTCGCCATTGGCCCGTTTGACAATGAGGTTGCCAGTATCGAAAGGGGGTTGGCTGTTAAAGGAGAGCATCTTCAGATTACTAAAGCGAGGTGTTTCAGCAGGTTTGGCCGGCAGGTTCGCCTGCAACGCATAGCTCTTCTTCTGGCTGACTGCAATCACTTGCGAATCCGAAGAGATACAACCTGATAACAGGACGAGTAACGGTAACGAAACGATTGCCAACCGCGTGTGAATGGGATACATAGTCATTTTCTCCTTTGAGGATGAAGCTTAACAGGTGCCGAGGACATCTCCTTTGATGAGGGGATGTCCGTTCAAGAATGATTTTCCGTCCATGCGCCGTCCGCCTTCAGGCTGCACCGCCGTGAGGCATAAGACGCCATCGCCTGTCAAGACCCGAGGGCCTGAAGGACAGAAGTCGTAGATACTGCCGGGTTCCATGTCCGCAACTTCTGAGGGGGACGGGAGAATGGTTGCCTCCAATATTTTCATGCGGCCGGAGGAGCCTTTTTTAACAAGGTGGTTGGGCAGAAAGGTGAAGGCGCCAGGCCAAGGGTCAAAGGCGCGGATGCGGCGCTCAATCAATCTCGCCGGGAGAGCCCAGTCAATCAAGCCATTGTGTTTCTGCATCTTAGGGGCATACGTAGCCTGGGAATGATCCTGCGGTTCACGCTTTGCCGTGCCGTTGATGATTTGGCGCAGGCCCTTGACCATGGTGACAGCCCCCAGAATGGCCAAGCGGTCCATCAGGGTGACAGAGGTATCGTCCGAGCAGATAGGTTCCACCGCAGTGAGTAGCATGTCTCCATCATCCATGCCCGCGTCCATCTGCATGATGGTCACGCCCGAGACCTCCTCGCCTGCGGCGATGGCGTACTGTACGGGAGCGGCACCGCGATATTTCGGCAAGAGCGAGAAGTGACCGTTAATGCAGCCGTGCGGAGGCAGGGTCAGGAGCTTCTTGCCCAGGAATTGGCCGAAGGCGACAACCACGATCACGTCTGCCTTCCAGGCGGCAAGGGTTGCGAGAACCTCCGGGGCATTGATCTTTTCTGGCGAGATGATGGGTCCGATCTTGTTTTCAACAGCAAACGTCTTGCAGGGACAAGGCGTGAAGTGCTGCTTGCGTCCCGAGGGACGGTCAGGCTGGGTCAC
>CAYWNP010000057.1:0-15741 GCA_964459675.1 uncultured Akkermansia sp.
CCATCCGGGCCGATGGGCGCGATCCAGGTACCGGCCCAGGCTTCGGTGGTCATCGTGTCGACCTGAGCAGAGAGAGAGGATGCACACGGGATCGAGGCATAAAGCGGCAGCGACGTCGCAGCCATCAGCAACGTCATTGCAAACCAACTAAAAATACCGTTTCTTGAACGCATCAATTGTCCTATGTCGAAATACGGTCCCTATGCCGTTAGTCCCTATGCCGTTACTCACATATGCCGTTACAGACGATTACATCATCGTGCTCAAGCCAGACTGCAAGGCGGGTAGCGAGCTCGTGATCAAGTTTAATAGCCTGCCGGTCCAAATTAGGAATTAAACTCCCGCCCCAGTGCGTCCTTTGTTTACCGTGCCATCCACAACATGCTTGAGGACTTGGAAGGACTCTGGGCGTAGTTCACGAAGAATCAGCAGGCTTGCGTTCACAGCTGTTTTTGTCGCGATCGGCACACCTCCTCCAACCGTTGCCCATTGACTTCCCAATAAGAGCTTTTTGATGGGAGTGGTCAGCTGTGCAAGACCTGCTCTGATATTTCGAGGGGTCGGGCGAAGCCCCATGATCCCCCCTGCTCTATTGGACGTGTACCGTAAAAACGTGACGGGGGTCGCAATGCTGATCTCCTCAATGTGCTGGCGCAAATGAGGGATTAGATTTTTTTCCACGCGATCAAGGAGCACATCGGCATATTGTTTTTTCAGCTGCCGATAGGCCTCACCCCGCACAAAATCCTTCTCCGTCTTCCAGCAATCCTGATAGGAAAGATAGGCTGGGCATTGAATTTGAAGCGTCCCTTTGCCCTGTGGCGCAAGCGAAGGGTCACGAAAAGAGGGCGCGAAGACGCAGATGGACGTCGTCGCTGCACAGCCATCGACCCGCTCCTCTGGCGATACAGAATCCTCGGTCAAATGGACAAGTTCCTCCCCCAGCCCCAGCAGGGATGGCGAACAATCCAAGCCGAGATAGATGGAAAAGCTCGAGTGGTAGAGAGCCGCCTGTGCCATACGCTTCAGCCAGCGGTCGAAGGGTGCACTCTTGGGGACCATCTGACTAAATAACAATGTCGCGTCACAGGCCCCAATGACATACGTTGAACGAACAACTTCCCCTGATTCAAGCTTAACGCCCCTCGCGACGTTGTGTTCATCAACCAGGACTTCGCGAACGGGTGATTTTAGATGGATTTTTCCCCCGTTCTTTTCGATGTTTGCACGGAGCCAATCCACAACGGTCTTTCCCCCACCCTTTGGGAGTGCCTGAAAATCACCTGTGAAAGCAAAGGCTATCGGGACTAACACGGACATTAATGTGTCACGCGAATGAAAGAGATCAAGAAGCTCGGGAGAGGTGAAATAGCGATGCAACCCTTTGTTTGCAGATGTCATGGCTAAATGACGGATCGGGAAAACCCACCGCATCATTCCAAACGCATGCCTTAATTTCTCACGGAATGTCATCGTGCATGCTGCCCGCATCCGGTCATCAAGATACAACAGGTGGGTCCCTAATTTTTCTGCATCGCGGAAGAGTGCGTTAATGCCAGTTACTTCCGACGGGAAATCCTGCAGCAGTTGATCTCTAAACTCATGAGGGTTAGAGGTTAATATGTAGTCACGAGCCGTGCCTTTATAGCGATGAATGCGGTTCAATGGAGGGAAATAAAGTCCATCCTCATCTAAATACTGATGAATACGATAGGTAAAACCTTTAGGTCTGAACTGATTTAACCAGTGAATGGAGGTGTCAAACGTGAAATCCCCCCGCCTAAAGGCCGCCAAACAGCCACCGGCTTGTGTTTCACGCTCGTAAAGGACGACCTTTAAACCTGCTTTTGCCAGAAGAGCCGTCGCCGTGAGTCCAGCAACCCCTGCTCCGATCACCACCACATCGAGCTTCGTCGACGTGTCAGGGTGTTTCGGACTGGCGGAGGCTGCCACACGCTCTATTTGTTCAGATGCCATTGGTTATCACGTAAAGTATCATTTCAACTCCTTGAATGAAAGCCGAAAAAGCATTATCAAAAAGCGTTTTCTTTGGATTTGACAGCAGCATCTTTTAAAAGGTAATATGAAGACATTATATTCTTGAGCGCGTTTTGTTCCGTTATTCACGTTAATTGTTTATGGAATCTACCCTGAATTCATTTCCTATCTTCGAGGCAACTGGTGTCCGAGGGAGCCATGTTGTGACCGATCCTTTGTTTCAACACTTCGGTGGTGACACAACAAGCCTCCTGCTGACCAGCAGCCGGGGGGATCGTTTGTTGGTGGATGCGGGATCAGGATTGTTCCGGTTGAATCCACGCCTCAAATCAGACAAAGCAGTGCATCTCTTTCTGTCACATCCCCATGTCGACCATATTACGGGCATCCTCTTTTTTGATCCGCTCTTTTATAAAAACAGAGAGATCACCATTTTTTGTTCAGCCTCCACGCAACAGGCACTGAAGAAATTTTTCGGCCCGCCGCTCTTCCCTGTCTCCATTGAGGATATCCCCTCTCCTCCAAAGTGGTCGTTGCTTCCCACGGAAGGAGGTTCCGCGACTTTTACCATCCCCTCCTTCACCTGCGAAGCCATACCGATCCCTCACCCGGGTGGCGCCTTTGCACTGCTTGTCACTGAAACGGAGACTGGACATACCCTTCTCGTTCTCAACGATTGCGAGCTCTCTCCGGATGAACCCTTTGATCAGCAACCTGGGTTACGACCTCTTCTCGCCGCCCTCGCAAAAAAGAGCCCTGTTGATTCCGTCATCATGGATGCCATGTATGAGCCAGACGAATATGCGAAGCGTAAGGGGTGGGGACACTCCGACTACCAGACTGCCATTCGCTTTGGTCTTCACATACAAGCCCGACAGATTTATCTTGCTCATCATAACCCGAAAGCTTCTGACGCGATTCTCCAGAAACGCCAAGAGGGAATTGGGCTTCAAAACGTCTCGATACTCCGCCAGAATCATCAACTCCCCTGGAGGTTCTCACCATGCAACAACTGATCGCCGGGCTCTTAGAATATGCAGACATGGTTATCATGTTTGTTCTCATCTTTGCTCTAGCCAGTCTGGCGCACTACAAGATGAAACCCTTCAGAACCACGCCTGTGACAAAATCGCAACGCATCCTGTCTGCTTTATCCCATGTTGTCTTCCCCTTCATTATCTTTGTGGCATCTCTTGCAGGGCTCTATTATCGCGATTGCGGAACGTACCCAGCCTATAATGCCTGGGTCATTCTGTGGGGGGCTCTGACCTTTCTCATCCTTTTAGATATTCTGGTGATTGAAACTTCAATCGCACTGACTGGAAAGTGCCACATTCCTAAAGTGTTGCGAAACCTTGTCCAGGGAACTATTTTTTCGATTATTTTCTGCCTTGTCCTTCGTTTTATTTTCAAATATGACATAACCGTTCTTTTGACCTCGTCTGCTATCTTAACGGGTATCCTTGGTTTCTCGATGCAAGGTATCTTCAGCAACGTAATCGCAGGCGCCGTCATACACTCCTCCGGGCGGTTTAATATTGGAGACTGGGTTTACATCGGAGATGTGAATGGCGTGATCACACAAATCAATTGGAGTGACACCTGGATCACGACGTGGACGGGAAACCGTGTGTCAGTCCCCAATGCCACCGTCCTTAGCTCGACCATTGTTAATGCCTCTGCCCCATTGCGCAGTGCCCGCCTCGATTTACCCTTTTCCGCAAGTTACGACGATGCCCCACATGAGGTCCGACAGTGCCTTCTCGAGGCAGCGATGGAGTGCGAACATATCCTTCCAGATCCTGCCCCTTGGGCCTATCTCACAACATACGGTGACTTTGCGATTAATTATGAACTACGAGTTTGGGTAAAAGATTATTCAAACTTTCCACACGTCAAAGGTGAGATCAATGAAGCTGTCTGGTATAAATTCAAACGGAAAGGCATTGAGATTCCCTTCCCCATGTCTGGCAAGCTTCTGGATAATGTCCTCACCGCCGCTGCACGCATCAACCAAGCCGCACCTGAACAAAACGAGGAATTAGAAACCATCCTAGTAGATCTCTTCCAGAGTGATTTCGTGAAACGGCTTATTCCTGAAACGGTAGTGCCTCAAGAAAAACTTCCAGACCTGTTCAGGACCGTCGCCTCTGAATTTAAGCGTGTCTCCTTTACCGCTGGCGAACACATCTTCCGTCAAGGTGAAAAAGATGACGAAGCCCTCTACATATTTATTGATGGAAAACTCGCTGGCGAGGTTAAACAGGCTGATGGAAAGACCGCGACGTTTGAACCTGAAAAGGGATGCCTTCTTGGCGAGATGAGCTTCCTGACAGGGACAGCACGTTCCGCGACCATCAAAGTCACGCAGACCTCACATTTCTTAAAGGTTTCACCCGCAACCATGCGCAAGCTTGTCCATGCGATTCCTCCGCTAATGGATGCCATTTCACAACTGGCGGTTGAACGGACCCAACAAATTGAAGCTTCCCTGAGCAAAACACTCTCGCAGGAGAAAAAAGAGCAGATCCGCAAATCGATTTTCAGGCGCTTCTGGAACGTTTTTGTCCGTGATGAATAACCCGATGCTAAGGATAGACAACCCCCTCTATTTTTGGCATAATGAAAACCAATTTTGAAAGGGTGATCATGGATAATGCAGCACTACTGGCGCGGGCAAAAAACGTCATGGACATTGAAATCGAAGGGCTTCGGATGGCCAAAGAGGCTCTGGGCGATGATTTCGTCAAGGCGGTACGGCTGATCCTGAAGACCCTGGATCACGGCGGAAAGATAATCTGTACCGGCGTCGGGAAGAATCTTCACATCGCTGAAAAGCTTTCTTCCACGCTTGCCAGCACCGGCTCAACCAGCGTCATGATGAATCCGATGCAGGCGATGCATGGTGATCTCGGGATGATCGCCGAGCAGGATGTCTTGCTAGCCCTCAGTTTTTCAGGCGAGTCGGATGAATTGATCAAGCTGATTCCAGCGGTGCGTCGCTTAAGCATCCCGGTTATTGGCATGGTCGGCAACACCGACAACTCACTCGCCCGCATGAGTGATGCCATTCTCTGCGTGACAATCGAAAAGGAAGCGTGCCCCTTTGGCATGGCCCCGACTACCAGCACGACGGCGACCCTTGCCGTGGGCGATGCCCTGGCGATGGTTCTTTTGGATGCGCGTCAGTTCAAAAAAGAGAACTATGCGCGCTTGCATCCTGCAGGTGCGATCGGACGGGCACTCGTTCTCCATGTCTATGATATTATGCGGACGGGCGAGAAGATTGCGCGTCTCACGGAGAAAGCAACAGTTAAGGATGCGATTGTCGCCATGACGACGGCCAAAAGTGGTGCTGCGCTCATTGCAGACGAGAAAGGCCATCTGGCAGGCATTTTCACGGATGGCGACCTGCGTCGTCAACTCTCCGAAGGTCAGAATATTCTCAACGAATGTGTTGCGACCTATATGACGCGCAAGCCTGTTTTTGTGAAGACAGATGCCTTTGCCGTAGATGTCTTGCGCGTCTTTGAAAAGTTCAAAATTGACGATCTGCCGGTTGTTGACGGGGACGGATTACTTGTCGGCTATGTGGATATTCAAGATCTCCCGAAGATGAAAGTGATGTAGACATGATGACACCTATTGTAACAAATGCGTTAAGGATCTTTGAGCTGGGCGGTCCGGTGATGTGGCCGATCCTGCTCAGTTCTATCTTAGGCTTCACCATTGCCTGTGAACGTTTCATTGCGTTTTCGAAATATAACTTCGCAAACTATTTCTTCCGTTCAAAACAGCGGCAGATCATCGCTTTGACACGCGAAGGAAAATATGCAGAAGCTCTCGCGCTTGCTCGCAGTGCCGAGTCTGCGATCTGTCTTATCTTTGCAGAGGCCCTCGAACATCGCGAGGCTGGGTTCACAGAGACACTCCAGGCCACCTCTCAACAGACGATTGACCGCTTGAGCCGGGGCTTTTCGATTCTCGACACGGTCATCACCGTCGCCCCCATGCTGGGCATTCTGGGTACAGTGACGGGTATCATCAACACCTTTAACGTCTTGAGCGCAACCGCCATCGACAATCCCATGGGTGCGACGGCAGGTATTGCTGAAGCGCTGATTACCACAGCGGCGGGACTTATTGTGGCGATTGGATGCCTCTTTCCCTTCAACTTCTTTCTTGCGCAACTCAAGCGTCGTACCCATGAACTTGAGCACTACACACACCAAATGGAAATTGCCTATAACGCAAGCCAAAACAAGAAGGCCCCCTCTCCTTCTGTGCCTCTTTAATGTTAACCTCCCCGGCGTAACCCCATGAAACTCGTCTCTGGATACGAAGACCGTAAGGCGCGATTAGAAATGATATCCTTGATGGATGTCATGTTTTTGATTCTTGTCTTTTTTATCTACTCGATTTTTTCCATGTCGGTTCATCGTGGGATTAAGGTCAATCTCCCCTCAGCAACCGGTGTGCAAGAGAAGGGCGAGTTGACCCTGGTCACACTCACGGCTGAAAACATACTCTATCTCAATAAGCGACCCATGAAGATGGATGATCTTGTCCCCCTTGCAGCAGGTCTTTGGAAAGATAAAAAGCTTCCGGTTATGATCAGTGCCGATCAAAAAGCTGAGCTCGGCGTTGGCATCGAACTCCTCTCAAAATTAAAAAAATCAGGTGTCGAACGCGTTGCCTTTCAAGTCGAGGAGAAGCAAAAGAACTAAATGCTGTGCCAAGGACTAACTATAGTTTAAGTTTTGTACTCGCGCTCATCTTCCACGGGATCGCATTAATATTTATTGGTGTGGCTGTCACGTTTAACAAGCTGGAAGAGCGTGAATTGCCGATGCATCCGGATAGCGTGACTCTCTCTCTTGTTGAAGACCTATTGACCGATACCCCTTCCCCGAAAAGCGCCGACACCGCCCCGCGCCCGGAGCAGGATAACAAACTGGAGTTTCTACGCATGCCGATCCCCCTCGTGCAAGCGCCCTCATTTGAGGATCTTTCAAGCGATACTGTCGAGATCCCTAAACACCCGTACCCTGACTTTTCGCCACCGCCGCCGACGATGATGAATGATCCACCAACGGCCCTTCCTGACAAACTGATCATGCCCAAGCTCGCCACGATCCTCGCATCCCAGGAGACCACCGACCCCTCCTCCACACACTCCGGCTCAACAGGGGGCATGTTGCAGGGTGTTCTCGTCCCCCCAACAACGAAGGATCAATCCGTCCGCCCGAAATATCCGATGGCTTCACGCCGGCGCGGAGAAGAAGGTCGTGTTATCGTAGATGTCATGGTGAGTCGAGAAGGGAAACCCCAGCGTGTCACGCTTGTCTCTTCAAGTGGATTTAAAGAGCTGGATCGCGCAGCTGAAGAGGCTGTTTCAACGACTCTTTTTATTCCAGGAGAGCGTAACGGGAAGACGGTCGAGGCCACAGCCCGTATAGCAATCCAATTCCAATTAAAACCGAACTAATTTTTACAGCAATAACTTTTGGGTTTAAACGTTTATTTAAGCATGAAACTGTTAAATTCTCTTTTTCTGAGTATCGCATCGTGTTTTCTCGTAACACCCTTGGCCTTTGGTGAACCCACCGAACCCCCTCCGCGTCACATGCCTGGACACCCTCCATCGATGGGATCACGTGGACATGGCTCTTCATCCAATACATTGGTGAGAGGCAGCAGTGGTTTTTGGCTTGAACGGAAGGTCACGAATCCCGAGTTCATGAAGAAGTTGGGTATTACCGAGGAACAGTCGACTAAGCTTCGGGAAGCCTGGAAACTCATCCAAGATGAAAGCTCAAAGATTGAAGAGGAAATTCACCTGCTTGCGCGTCAACAAGCTGAGCACCTCAAGAAGGCCCTGGCGGAAGAAGGTTCTGATACCTCTTCGGTCATGGAGGTGATCGAGAAGATTGGGAAACTCAGGACTGAACAGGCCAAACTGGCCATGAAACGGGTGATTCTGATCCGTGACCACTTGACGCCTGAACAGCGGAAATTACTTGGCAAAACGGTTGAAGAGGATCAAAAGAAATGGCGCGCAGGACGCGAAGAGCCTCCACGCCGCCGGGTAGTGGGTCCAGGGTCCCAGCCACCCGCGCCTGAAAAAAAATAAAAAAGTCACTCAGGAGCGTGTGGCTAGGCGATTGATCTGCGCAGCAGCAACACCCGCTCCGAAGCCGTTATCAATATTGACCACGGTGACGCCAGACGCACAGGAGTTGAGCATTCCCAAAAGAGCGGCAATTCCACCGAAACTGGCTCCATAGCCAATGCTCGTCGGGCATGCAATCACAGGAATATCCGTCAAGCCCCCGACTACCGAAGGGAGAGCCCCTTCCATTCCTGCAACGACGACAATCGCGTGTGCACCTGAAAAACAGTCCACCCGCGAAATCAGACGATGGAGTCCCGCAACCCCCACATCATACAGGCGCTCCACCTTTGCTCCCATCCGTTCGGCAGTCACGGCGGCCTCTTCAGCAACCGGCAGATCAGATGTCCCGGCGCAAACCACAACCACTTTACCTTTCTCTTCAGGTAAGGGCAAAATATCGCAGGTGAGAATACGTGCCTCTTTTAGATAGGCTGCCGTGGGAAGTTCAAGCACGATGGCCGCGGCTTGCTCGGGGGTGATACGCGTTGCAAAGGCGTTTTGTCCAGCAGCGTGGAGAGCCCTTACAATCGCGACAATCTGCTCAGGGGTCTTTCCAGCGCCATAAATAACCTCAGACAACCCTCTTCTGCGAAGGCGATCAAGGTCGGGCTTTGCAAAATGGAGATCAGTATCCACGACTAGTAGAGAGCTTCTTCGATTTTCGTTTTAAGCTGCTGGAGCGTTAAGCGCTCTTGCTGCATCGAATCACGCTCACGAACGGTAAAGGTACCATCTTCCATCGTCTGGAAATCAACCGTGACACACCACGGCGTGCCAATCTCATCCTGACGACGGTAACGGCGTCCAATGGCGCCACTCTCATCCCAGAAGGCGGAGTAACGACGGCGCAGGTGTTCAAAGATTTCACGAGCCTTTCCGTAGAGCTCTGGCTTGTTTTTAACGAGCGGGAAAACAGCCACCTTCACAGGGGCAATACGGGGACTGAAGTGCATGACGACACGGATGTCTTCCTTGCCCTTTTCATCCACCAGTTTCTGTTCCTCATACGCATTGCAGAGGAGCGCCAGCATCATACGATCAACACCCGCTGAGGGCTCGATCACATGCGGCAGATATTTTCCTTCAAACAATTTGGCCACAAAAACGTTGGCTGCCTCGGCATCTTTTCCTCTTGCTTGCCAATCGGCGACGACCTTGGCAATAAAGGCTGCCTTGGCACTCTCATCCAACTTAGCGGCAGCAAGCTTGAGAGGTTCATCAAAGACCTCCATGCTCTTGCCACTGTGTTTCTGGTGTTGAGAGAGGTCGAAATCGGAACGCGCGGCAATACCTTCCAGCTCCTGTACGCCAAAGGGGAAGCTATATTGGATGTCCACGCACGCACGCGCATAATGGGCGAGTTCGTCCGGCTTCTGCCAATATTCAACAAACGAGCTCTTGGGCAAACCGCAGGCCTCGATCCAATATTTACGCTGTTCCACCCAGTATTTATGCCAGACTTCCCAACCCCAGTCATCTTGGGGCTGTGAGAGATCCGGAGTGTCTGCCATGGTCGTAACTTTACCACAAATCAGTTGCACGGCCTCATCAGGGCGGATAAAAAACTCCAACTCCATCTGTTCAAATTCACGGGAGCGGAAGGTATAGTTGCGGGGGGTGACCTCATTGCGGAACGACTTGCCCATCTGGGCAATACCAAAGGGCACACTCAACCGGCTCGTGGAATAGATGTTCGGGAACTGCGCAAAGATAGCTTGAGCAGTCTCTGGACGCAGATACGCGACATTGGCTGGGTCATCCACAGGACCGACGATCGTCTTAAACATCAAATTGAAGGGACGTGGCTCTGTCAGCTCGCCGCCACAATAGGGACAGGGAGAGCTCTTGGACTCCTCAGGTGTCCCTGCATTTGCAAAAAGTGAATAGAGTGCCTGAACCGACATGTACTGCTCAGGATTATCACGCAACATTTCAACCGCTGCTGTGAGCACTTCTGGTTTTTGAACCGAGGGCAGATTGGGTGCAGCCCCCTGCCCCTTGCCCTTGCACCAGCTTGCAACTTTCCCCAGATCAGCCTTCTCATCAATCAATGTTTGCAAGGTTTGTCCGGCAACACTCTCCGAAAGAATATCCCAAATCTGATCGGCCCGCATGAGTTTTTTGCAGGAACGGCAGGTACACATGGGGTCTGAAAAGGTGTCCAGATGGCCAGAGGCCTTCCAGATGTTTGGATGCATGATAATGGTCGCATCAAGTCCGACCACATCTTCACGCGTTCTAACCGTAAAGCGCCACCAATCTTCCTTGATGTTGCGCTTCATCTCACAGCCCATGGGCCCATAATCCCAGAAGCCATTGATTCCGCCATAGACCTCTGAGCTATGAAAGATAAAACCGCGACGTTTACATAAGGATGAAATAACTTCTAAGCTGCTGGAGTCTGACATACAAGGATTCCTCTCTCTTCATCAGGTGTACTCGGTGAAAAAAGTTCTAGGGTGCTTGCTCGGAATTCTCGTCCTTCGGGATATCCAGTTGGTTAAGAATGTCGAGAACATGGTCGCCCTTTTCGACGGAGGCATCCAGGATGAATCGTAAACGGGGCGTATATTTTAACGACAGGTCACGATTGATGATGGATTGCAGAGCCTCTGCCTTTTGAGATAACTTTCGCAGAATGGTGCCACGTTCATTACCAAAGATCGATACCGAGACCGTAGCATTCCGCAAGTTCCGGGACGTTTCAACATTGGTTATGGTCACGCAGGCCAGATTGATCGTGTCACCCGCAAAGACCTTGTAAAGGGCATCACCGATCTCACGGCGCAAGAGTGCATTCACACGTTCTAGACGATCAACAGACATAGAGGTAAAAGTGTTAAGGGTTTAATAAAGTCATGCGCCATGGGGCGGGTGACCCGCACGTTTTAGAGCGTACGGGGCAACTCCTCCAGCACATAGCATTCAATGGTATCGCCAACCTGAAAATCTTCAAAGCCATTGAAGAAGATACCGCACTCCTGAGAACCATTGACTTCAGACACTTCATTCTGGAAGTGCTTAAGCGCGGAAAGTTTGCCATCCCAGATCTTCTCCTTTTTACGGAAGATGCGATAGCGGGCATCTGCACGCAGGACACCGTCCAACATCTGAGAGCCAGCAATACGTCCAGTTTTACCAATATCAAATGCCGCCTTGATTTCGGCATGGCCACGAATGGCTTCCTTGAACTCGGGTGGTAGAAGATCCAACATACGTTGTTTGACGAAATCGAGCAACTCATAGATGATTCGGAAGGTGCTGACGCGTACCCCATCATGTCGCGCCTGCTGTTGAACACCTGTTTCGCAGGCCACGTTAAAGCCCAGGACCAACGCCTTGCCCGCACCCGCCTTATTAATGTCGGTCGCCGAGATATTACCAATCGCACTCGTGACGACATTCATGGTCACCTTTTCACTCTTGATATCCTTGAGTGCCTCAACAATCGCTTCAGCCGAGCCTTGTGTGTCAGCCTTGACAATCACCGCGAGTTCACGCTTTTGACTCTCCTTCATCTGGCTCATCAAAGCATCCAGCGAGGTTGCCTTGGAACTGACGAGTTCGGTCTGCTTGCGCTCTTCCGATAGACGTTCAGCTAAATTGCGGGCCCGTTTTTCATTCAACATCACGCGGAATTCCACGCCAGCTTCTGGCACGCCCGAAAGGCCCATGCACTTCACAGCTGTTGCGGGACCCGCCGACTTCACGCGACGGCCACGATCATCAATCAGACCACGTATGCGTCCGAAATGTTCGCCACACAGGATAATATCGCCAACACTCAGCGTTCCGCCAGAAACCAGCAACGTCGCTGTTGGCCCCAAGCCCTGTTCGAGCTGAGCTTCAATCACATAGCCGTTTGCACGGCGGGAAGGATTGGCCATCAGTTCGAGAACATCTGCTTGCAACAAAATCATTTCAAGGAGATGGTCAATACCTGCACCCGTGATGGCAGAAACTTCGGTACAGATCACATCGCCACCCCATTCTTCAGGTGTCAAACCCTCACCTTGAAGCATTTGACGTACGCGATCTGGTTTTGCTGTCGGCAAGTCACATTTATTAAGGGCGATCAAAATTTGAACACCGGCTTGCTGGGCCTGCTTAATCACTTCGCGTGTTTGCGGCATGATACCATCATCTGCAGCAATGATAATGACTGCAATATCCGTCAGGCTGGCGCCACGTGCGCGCATTGCCGAGAAGGCTGCATGGCCAGGGGTATCCAAGAAGGTGATCTTGCGTCCATTGACCTCTACCGTGTAGGCGCCAATGTGCTGGGTGATTCCGCCCGCTTCGCCTGAGGCGACCCGCGTATTGCGAATGCGATCCATGAGCGATGTTTTGCCATGGTCAACGTGGCCCAGGAACGTCACGACCGGAGGACGCATCATCAGCTCTTCCGGCTTGTCTTCTGGAATCGCATCATCTGCATCGTCGCTGCGCAGGACAGGCTTACGCTCATTCGACCGTTTCTGGCGTTCAATTTCAATCTTATAGCCATACTTGTCGGCAATCTTTTGGGCGACTTCAATCTCAACACGCTGATTAATGGAAGCAAGGATGTTCAATTGCATTAAATCAGCGATCAACCGATTGGGGCGCAACCCGAGTTGTTCAGCCAACTCTTTGACCATGACAGCGCCACGCAGCAGGATGACACGGTCGGGCGCTGTTTCCTGGGGAGAAGGTGGTGCTACGGGCACCTGTGTCGGGCGAGGACCTGTTCCACGCAAGGGCGCGCCTTGAGGCGAACTCTGTTGGAATGAGGATGGGCCTCGGGATCCCTGTTGGAAACCGCCTTGGGGTCCGCGCTGCAGAGGTGGTTGACCACTCCGGGGCGAAAAAGGTTGGGCGGGGCGGGGCGGTGTAAGCCGCTTAGCCTCTGCATCCTTATCCTTCTGGGGAATCGCACGAATGTTTTTAGAAGATTCTGTCTTGGTAAAGCGACCGATAAAGGGAGCAGCAAGGACCTCTTCAGGATCCAGTTCCTCTTCCGGTGGAGGTGGAAGGGGGCGACGCGGTTGTTTCGAGGCCGCACCTTTTGTCTTGTCAGCCGCATGTTGTTTGCCAGCATGACCATCAGCAGACTGTTCAGCTGTCTCTGGGGTGGCTTCTTCAACAGGGGTTGAGGTATCCAGAACAGCGACTGGCTCCGGATTCACGACGGGCAAGGGCTTTGTATCTGCCCCTTTCTTAGCAACCTTCTTCTCGGTGCGTTCAGGTGTCTCAGGTGCAACAGTAACGACTGGCGTCTCAGGAAGTGCCACGATTGTCGATCCCGCGCTGGGTTTCCCCTTCTTGCGCGAATCCATATCATGTGCGCGAGTGCGATTACGTTCCAGCATATCGCGTTCAGCCTTCAAGCTTTCACGACTTGCCGAAGCAGCCTTTTCACGCTTCTCAGCCAACTTGGTTGCCAAAGCTGACGACTCATCACTTTTTTCGCGTTTTGCGAAAACATCCTGCAATTTTTTTGCATCCGAGGTTTCTAACTTGGTCAGAACAGAATCCGCGTCAAAGCCGAGCTCATTCGCCTGTTTAAGAACCTCACTACTGGATATGTGGAGCTTTTTTGCTAACTCGTAAACTCTCATGAATTATTCTCCTGACTCCTCAGCAACAACACCACTTGCCGCCTGCGCGGCAGCCCAAATTCCACGAACCGTCTGTTCATCAAGACCTGTCACCTGTTGCAGATAGGGGATGTCAGCCTCCATAATGCCTTCGGTTGTCAAGAAGCCATTAGAAACAAGCGTTGTAGCAACCTCTTCCGAAATATCAAGAACCTCAGCCAATTCTTCAATTGCGCCTTCACGTTGCGACTCAAAGGAGACGGGTTCGCCAGACTTCTGAATGTCCACGCGCCAGCCAGTTAACTTTGAGGTAAGGCGGACATTCTGTCCATGCTTACCGATCGCCAACGAAAGCTGATCAGGTGCAACAATCACCTTGACTGCGCGAACGCCCAGCTCGTCAATCGAGATGCTCTCTAGGCGTGCTGGAGCCAAGGCTTGCGTCACATAGAGCTTAATGTCATCATTATAGCGAACAATGTCAATTTTTTCGCCGTTGAGTTCACGGACGATGTTACGAACACGTACACCACGAAGCCCAACGCACGCCCCTACTGGATCGACCTTCTCATCGAGCGTTTTCACGGCGATTTTTGAGCGGAACCCTGGGTCACGAGCAACGCCCATGACTTCCACGATTCCGTCAGCAATTTCGGAAACTTCAAGGCGAAACAGCGTTTTAACAAATTCAGGGCAGGCACGGGAGAGTGTGATTGCAGGACCGCTCGTGTTGGTCTGAACACGATGGATATAGGCGCGAATCCGATCGCCAATATTGTATTCCTCTGTCGGAATTCTTTCTTTTGCCGGCAGAATAGCCTCTGTCTTGCCTAAATCAACGATAATGTCGCGATGGGCGATTTGACGAATCGTTCCACTGACAATATCGCCAATGCGGTCTTTATACTCGTCATACACATTCTTCCGCTCAGCCTCACGAATCTTCTGAAGGATCATCTGGCGGGCGGTTTGCGCTGCGATACGACCCAGCTTTGCAGGCGGGATTTCGACATCAAGCGTTTCTCCCAGTTTGACATCTTTTTTGAGTTTTCGCGCATTGCGAAGGGAAATAAATCCTAAGCCTGTGTCCTCATCAGAAACAAGTGCTGGGTCAAACGCCTTGAGTGCGAAGCTCTTACGGTCAATTTCAATACGCAGATCGTTTGAAACTTCCATACTCTTACGGGCGGCCTGATGAATCGCAGATTCAATCGCCTGGATGATAATTTCACGGTTAACACCGCGATCACGCTCCAAATAACTGATAATAGAAGACAACTCATTGTTCATCGCTAACCGCCTTTCACATGTCAAGGTTCATGCCAACAAAAAAGAGCGGGGAAACTCCCCACCCTTTTAAGGCTTAAAAAAAGTAACAAGATAATACCCTAAAAAAGGTATAACTGTCAATCGCTAAACAAGCCCCCCTTCCGGTTTTTGCGTTTTAGCACCGTCACAGTCCGTCGGTGTCGAGCAGCATACGGTCATGGTTGTTCTGTTCCAGCCACCAGTAGGTGAAGTATTTCGTCTCGACAATCATCGCCTTCCACCGGCAAGTCGCCAACCATTACGCATCAAGCACAGACGCGACGTGCCTGCCATAACAAAACATTCATTCATGACACTGACTTTCGTAAAGCAACATTATTCACAATGTCCCATGTCTAATTTAGTCCCTCTGCCTCTTTGAGAATGACGTTCATGCGGTCGCACCTACAACTCACTTCTGTGCCTTTACCGCGTGCTTCAAAAGTTCGATCCGCCCGCGCTGGGCGAGGTCGATGGCTTCGGCCAGGATACGCGCGGACTCCTGCGGCGCGTGAAACCCCATCGAGTTCTCTGCGGCCACGAAGTCCAACCGCCACTGCGCCTGACGGTGTAGCGTCCGCGCCCCTTGGAGCGCGTCGTCTGTCGCGCCGCTTTTCTTGGCGTCGGCCAGCTCTTGGATCAGTCCCACGGTGGCCTGTTCGGCGCGGAGCATCAGCGCCT
>CAYWNP010000058.1:0-15687 GCA_964459675.1 uncultured Akkermansia sp.
ATCCTTCGCTCCTCTGATGCGCACAACATCTCAATGATCGGCTCTATCTGGAACGAAGCCGAGCTAGAAGCCTTTACAGTACAACATCTTAGAGATGCTTTGAAGGAAAACCGTGTAATAAATCCTTAAAGTTTGGCTCGGCATTCATTATTTCTTGCCGCCCACCGACTTAGCGACTGTCAATTTAATATATAGTTTCTCACAGAGGCACAGAGAGCACAGAGGAATACTTATCACCCATGAAGAGATTATATTTGTTTGAGTCACAGCTGATTGAGCTTTTAGCATATTGCTCAGGCTTATTTACGACAACAATAAACTGGTCTTTCTTTCTCTGTGCTCTCTGTGCCTCTGTGAGAAAAAAAAATCTGTTTTTTTCTTTCTGACTTGGCAATCGATAACGGATGTGCGATACTAGATGCTTACTTTTTTTTAACCCTTCCAGATTCGATTATGATACGAGGCTGGATTTACTGTGGAGGTGAACAACCGTGAGTAACGCCGCAACACCGGCAAAAGGCCTTCAGACGTTGACGCCAGAATTGAAAGCTTTTATCGCCGAATGGAAGACGAAGCCTGGAAACTTAATCATGGTCCTGCATCGCGTGCAACAGACCTTTGGTTACATCCCTCGTGAGGTGGCCTTTGAGGTTGCAGACCTCCTCGACACGCCCCTTGCAAAGATCTATGGAGTGATTACGTTCTACAACTTCTTTAAACTGAAGAAACCGGGACGTCACAACATCCAAGTCTGCTTGGGCACCGCCTGTTACCTTAAAGGCGGCGAGGACATTATTCAAGAGCTGCAGGAGATCTTAGGGGTCGGACTGAATACGGTAACCCCAGACGGAGAGTTCTCCATTGAAGCCGTCCGCTGCATCGGTTGCTGCGGACTTGCCCCTGTCCTCGTTGTGGACGGAGAAGTCTACGGCAAAGTCCAGACCAAGGACATGCAAGGGCTTATCCAATCCATCAAGGCAAAAATAATTAAGGAGTAAGTTGTGCACGCGACACTCTGCGACATCGTGACCGACATCGTGCAGAATTCGATCGAGGCGGGCGCGTCGCAGGTGACACTGGAGATCAGTACCAATCCTGAAAAAATTGAGATTTGTATCGCAGACAATGGGAAGGGGATGGATGAAGCCACGCTGCAAAAGGTTTTTGAGCCTTTTTACAGTGAGGCCGGCAAGCATGATCATCGCCGTGTCGGGTTGGGACTCCCCCTCCTCAAACAGACTGCGGAGGCGGCGGGGGGTGCGGTGAAAATTCAATCTGAGCCGGGAAAAGGGACAATCGTGGAGTTCCATCTCTCCGCAACCCACTGGGATACGCCACCGCTCGGGAATCTGGTCATGACAGTTTTGGGGTTGATGAGTTTCGGGAGTGGCTACAACTTGACGTTTACGCGAAAGACGCCGCAAGACAGTTATCAGGTCTCTCGGTGCGATCTGATTGAAGCGCTGGGGAATCTGGAAGAGGCAGGGACACTTATTTTGGCAAAGGGCTTTCTGGAAGCACAGGAAAACGAGTTAGATCGGTCTTGAGAGAGATGCTGACCTATCACATTTAAAAAGGAAGATTAAAATGGCTAAGCTAACATTAGATGCTTTGCGCAAGTTGCGCGAAGAACAGCAGAAAACAATGGTTATGCGCGACCCCTCCAACAAGGACGTGCAGATTATTGTCGGCATGGGCACCTGCGGTATCGCGGCAGGAGCCAAGGATGTATTTAATACCATCCTTGAAACCCTCGAAGCAAAGAACGTCACCCATGTGCGGGTCACCCAGACAGGCTGTATGGGGTTGTGCCATTCCGAACCCACGGTCGAAGTGATCGTGCCGGGCATGCCCGTGGTGATCTATGGCAATGTTAAGAAGGAGATCGCTAAGCAGATCGTCCAAGAACATGTGATCGAGAAGAAATTGCTGGATAATCACATCTGTGACAAGCCCGCAATGGATATCATACGTAAATAAACAGGAAAAACGGACATGTCTTATAAACAATTCATTTTGGTTTGCGGCGGAACCGCCTGTGAATCCAACAAGGGCATCGCGCTCTTTACAGCGCTCAAGAATGCAGTCGAAGCACACGGACTGGTGAACGATGTTCAAGTCGTTCGCACCGGCTGCCTCGGTTTCTGCGAAAAAGGACCGATCGTCAAGATCCTTCCCCAAGACACTTTTTATGTGAACGTGAAGCCGGAAGACGCTGCCACGATCGTTGCAGAGCATATCGTCAAGGGCCGTGTCGTGACCAGCCTGCTCTATGATAAGAACCAGAGCAAGACGAATGTCGGGATCGAAGGCATTGACTTTTACCAAAAGCAATTTCGCATCGTACTTCGCAACTGCGGCGTGATTGATCCGGATAAGATTGACGAATATATCGCACGCGATGGTTACAAAGCGCTCGAGAAGGTGCTCTTCGAGATGAAGCCTGACGAAGTCACCACGGAAGTGCTGAAGTCTGGCATCCGCGGACGCGGTGGCGCTGGCTTCCCGACCGGCAAGAAGTGGCAGTTCGCCGCCATGCAGCCCGCAGGTCAGAAGTATATGGTCTGTAACGCCGATGAAGGCGACCCAGGCGCATATATGGACCGTTCAACCCTCGAAGGCGACCCCCACTCCGTCTTGGAAGCCATGGCGATTGCAGGCTATGCGATTGGCGCCAACAAGGGCTATGTCTATATCCGCGCGGAATATCCACTCGCCATCGAACGCCTTGAAACTGCGATCACTCAGGCCACGGAGTATGGCCTGCTCGGCGACAATATTCTCGGCAGCACCTTCTCCTTCTCGATTGAAATCCGACTCGGGGCTGGCGCCTTTGTCTGCGGTGAAGAGACCGCACTCATCGCCTCCATCGAAGGCAATCGCGGCATGCCGACCCCCCGTCCTCCCTTCCCTGCAGTCAAGGGTCTCTGGGGCCGTCCGACCGTGATTAACAACGTCGAAACGCTCGCAAACATCCCTGTGATTATCCTGAAGGGCGCTGACTGGTTCAACAAAATCGGAACGCATGGCTCCAAGGGAACGAAGGTCTTCGCGCTCACCGGCAAGATCAACAACTCCGGCCTCATCGAAGTGCCGATGGGAACCACTCTGCGCGAGATCATCTTTGATATCGGCGGTGGCATCCGCGGTGGCAAGAAGTTCAAGGCCGCCCAGACAGGCGGTCCCTCCGGCGGCATCATTCCTCCCCAGTTCTTGGACGTCCCGATTGACTACGACAATCTGGCGAAGATCGGTTCCATCATGGGATCAGGCGGTCTGATCGTCATGGACGAAGACGACTGCATTCCGGACATTGCGAAGTTCTACCTCGACTTCACAGTGGATGAGTCTTGTGGCAAGTGCGCACCCTGCCGTATCGGCGGACGTAAGCTCTTGAACTATCTGGACAAGATCTGCAAAGGCGCGGGAACATTGCAAGACATTGAGAACATGAAGGAGATCAGCGAAGCCATGTGCCGCGCCTCTCTCTGTGGTCTCGGCCAGACAGCCTCGAATCCGATCACCTCGAGCTTGCGGTATTTTCATGAGGAGTACAAGGAGCATATCGAGGAGAAGAAGTGTCGCGCCAAGAAGTGCAAGAATCTACTCAGTTATACCATCGTCTCTGCAAAATGCGTCGGCTGTACCGCCTGCGCGCGCGTCTGCCCGGTGAACGCCATTACTGGCGAACGGAAGCAACCGCACGCGATTGACAATGCGAAGTGCATCAAGTGCGGCCAGTGTTTTGAAGTCTGCAAATTCCAAGCGGTCACTCGCGCGTAATTCAGGAAAGGATTTATTATCATGGCTAACATGCTTCAACTTGAAATCAATGGACTCCCGGTCGAAGTGCCGGCTGGAACAACCATCCTGAATGCCGCAAAGGCTGTCCAGGTTAAAATTCCAACGCTCTGCTACCACCCGGATCTTCCAACCTGGGCTGCTTGTGGTATTTGCGTCGTCCGCCAGGCTGGCTCGCCAAAGCTCCTCCGCGCATGCTGCACGGAGGTCACCCCGGGCATGAAGATCACCACGCATGACTCTGACATTGTACGCGTACGTCGTACCGTCTTGGAACTCATCTTGGCAAACCATCCCAATGACTGCCTACAATGTCCGCGCAATAACAACTGCGAATTGCAGAAGCTTGCGGCTGACTTCGGTATCCGGGATATCCCCTTCCCCACGGATGTACCGTCCATTCCCGTCGACAACTCAACCACCTCCATCGTACTCAACCCCGAGAAGTGCATCAAGTGCGGACGCTGCGTTCAGGTCTGTCAAGGTATGCAAGACGTCTGGGCCCTAGAGTTCATCGGCCGTGGCGAAAAGACACGTATCGCGCCTGCCGCGGATGTCACGCTGAATGAGTCGCCCTGTATCAAGTGTGGCCAGTGCACTGCGCACTGCCCCGTGGGCGCCATCTACGAAAAGGATGAAACCCGCAAGGTTTGGGATGCACTCCGCGACCCTGACAAACACTGTGTCGTTCAGATCGCACCCGCGGTCCGCGTCGCGATCGGTGAAGCCTTCGGCAAGGATCCTGGGACTCTGATGACCGGCGAAACCTACGCAGGCTTGCGTCGTCTTGGTTTCAAGGCTGTCTTTGACACGAACTACTCCGCAGACGTCACGATCATGGAAGAGGGAAGTGAGTTTATCGAGCGCTTCACCAAGAATGGGACGCTGCCCTTGATCACCTCGTGCTGCCCTGCGTGGACCGACTGGATGGAAAAGTATGCCCCTGACTTCATTGACAACTTCTCCTCGGCCAAGTCGCCCCAGCAGATGCTCGGTGTGCTCTCTAAAACTTATTACGCCGAGAAGATGGGCATTGACCCGGCAAAGATCTACATGGTCTCGATCATGCCCTGTACGGCCAAGAAGTATGAGATCTCGCGCAGCGACAACATGTTCGCGAGCGGTCACCAAGACATCGACGTCGTGCTCACCACCCGTGAGCTCGCACGTATGTTCAAGAGTGCAGGCATTGACTTCCTCAAGCTCGTCCCAGAAGGCGTGGACAACATCCTTGGGAACTACTCGGGCGCAGGAACCATCTTCGGTGTCACGGGCGGCGTGATGGAAGCGGCTCTTCGTACAGCCTACTGCCTGATTACAGGCGATGCGCAACCTCCTGCCATCAACTTCGAGATGACCCGTGGCATGAAGGGCGTCAAGGAAGCTGAGATTGACATCAAGGGCACCAAGGTCAAGATCGCCATCGCCCACCAGATGGGCAACGTGGAACAGGTCCTCAACTCCATTCGCGAAGACCGTAAAGCCGGTCGCAAGCCCCGCTACGACTTCATCGAAGTCATGGCGTGCCGCGGTGGCTGCATCGGTGGCGGTGGACAGCCCACGGGCGCAACGGACGAAGTCCGTAAGCTGCGCACGGCGGGAATCTACACGGATGACGAGAAGAGCGTTCAACGCATGTCCCATCTCAATCCGGATGTCCAGAAGCTCTATGCCGACTTCCTCGGCAAGCCCCTCAGCGAGAAGGCCCACCACCTCCTCCACAACCATTATCACACCAAGAAGGTTTACGCCAAGTAAGCTTCTGGTGAAAAGATCAATGTAAAAAGCCTGTGGTTCGCCACAGGCTTTTTTTCACTTGTAATGACTTGATTATTGTGTTTAGTCAACTGTTTTAGTATACTATTAGCTTCTTTTTTAACAACAGGAGGAAACACGAATGAGTTGTCCATATCCATGCTCACATGAAGTCGAGCAGATGTGCTGCGTCACAAAGGGCGCAAAGCACGGTCCGGCACCTGTTCCCGAAGAGGGCAAGTGGGTGCAGGTCAAACAAGTGACTGATATTTCTGGCCTCACGCATGGCGTTGGCTGGTGTGCACCGCAACAGGGCGCTTGCAAGCTCACCCTGAATGTCAAGGATGGCGTGATTCAAGAGTCACTCATCGAAACGATCGGTTGCTCAGGCATGACCCACTCGGCCGCCATGGCCGCTGAAGTCCTTCCTGGCAAAACGGTTCTTGAAGCCATGAACACCGACCTCGTTTGCGACGCCATCAACACCGCGATGCGCGAACTCTTCCTGCAGATCGCTTATGGCCGCACGCAGAGCGCCTTCTCTGAAGGTGGACTCCCCATTGGCGCAGGTCTCGAAGACCTCGGCAAGGGACTCCGCAGCCAGATCGGCACGATGTACAGCACCGCGCAAAAGGGTGTCCGTTACTTGGAGATGGCAGAAGGTTATGTCAAGCGCCTGGCGCTCGATAAGAACGACGAAGTCATCGGTTATGAATTTATCCGCCTCGGTCAGTTCCTCGAAATGATCAAGAAGGGGACGGATCCCAAGGAAGCCCTCGCCAAGTGCACCGGCTCGTACGGTCGCTTCACGAAGGAAGACGGTGCTGTGAAGTACATCGACCCTCGGCATGAATAATCGCAAGGGTCGCCGAAAGGTTACCCGAAAGGAGAAATGATTTTATGGCATCGCAATTATTTGAAAGTTATTCGCGTCGTATCAAGCAGATCAATGCGGTCTGCAAGAAGTACGGCATCAAGGATCTCCAAGACGCGCGCAAACTGTGCGTAGACAAAGGTTTTGATCCTTACGAGATCTGCAACTCCATCCAGAACATCTGCTTTGAAAACGCAAAGTGGGCGTATGTGCTGGGCGCTGCAATCGCACTGAAGAAGGGCTGCAAGAAGGCCGCTGAAGCTGCTGAAGCTATTGGCGAAGGCTTGCAGGCATTCTGTATTCCTGGCTCTGTGGCAGATGATCGTGCGGTCGGTATCGGACACGGTAACTTGGCAGCCATGTTGCTGCGTGAAGAGACCAAGTGCTTCTGCTTCCTGGCAGGTCACGAGTCCTTCGCAGCTGCTGAAGGTGCGATCGGCATCGCGATGAAGGCGAACAAGGTCCGCAAGAGCCCGCTCCAGGTTATCCTGAACGGTCTCGGCAAGGACGCCGCCTACATCATCAGCCGTATCAATGGCTTCACGCACTGTGAGACCGAGTTCAACTACAAGACGGGTAAGGTGAAAGTCTCCAAGAAGACGGCCTTCTCCAAGGGTAACCGCGCGAACGTCCGCTGCTATGGCGCGGATGATGTGCGTGAAGGCGTTGCGATCATGTGGCTTGAAGGTGTGGATGTCTCCATCACCGGCAACTCCACCAATCCAACCCGCTTCCAGCACCCCGTTGCAGGCACCTACAAGAAAGAGTGCATCGAACAGGGCAAGAAGTTCTTCTCCGTCGCTTCCGGCGGTGGAACGGGACGCACCTTGCATCCTGACAACATGGGCGCTGGTCCGGCCTCCTACGGCATGACCGACACCATGGGACGTATGCATTCCGACGCACAGTTCGCAGGCTCCAGCTCGGTGCCGGCGCACGTCGAAATGATGGGCTTCCTCGGTATGGGCAACAACCCGATGGTCGGCGCGACCGTCGCCGTCGCCGTTTCCATCGAAGAGAACAGCAAGAAGTAATTGCGGGTACGCACATTAAACTAAAAAACCGTTCTGCCTGAGCAGGACGGTTTTTTAGTTTAATGAAGGTCCAAGGCTAAGGACTCAAAGACTGAAAGACCTCAAGACTCAAAGAATCTTTTAAGTCTTTGCGTCTCACCTTTGAGTCTCAGAGTCTTCAAGTCTCTGCGTCCGCAAACCGGACGTTCCCCCTAAAAACCATTTGACCGCCAACAGGCTAAAATGGTAACCTTAAAACATGAGTATGACAGCTGAAAAACTTGTCTCCGAAGCGTTGCAAATGCCCAACACGATACGGGCGTTTGTGGCCGAACGTCTTATTGAGAGTCTTGATTTTGACTCGGATGTTGTCCTCTCGCCAGAATGGAAGGCGGAAATCGACAAACGCTGTCGTGAAATGGACGAAGGAACAGTCTCGCTCATTGATGCTGACACGGTCTTTAAAAAGGCATACGCCCGACTGTCATGAGTATCCTTCGTTTTCATCCAGAGGCGGATTTCGAGATGATGGAAGCTGCCGTCATGTATGAAACGTTGCAGCATGATTTGGGAAAACGCTTTCTGTCAGAGGTTCAAAGCGCATTAACCCACATTCAAATTAATCCCCAACTTTACCCTGTCATCTATCGTGATGTGAGAAAATGCATGACAAAGACCTTCCCCTTCAATGTGATTTTTCGAAGGGCAGGTGATCAGATCGTGATCATAGCAGTTATGCATCAAAAACGTCATCCCGATTATTGGAAGAGACGTTAAAGGTCCAGCCAGCGAGGTCACGTAACGCGCAGCCGCACGTCCGTTCTTACCTAACGTCAGCTAATCTCAGCGCCCATGTCAACCGTATCGAGATCAATCTCGCCGGTGAAGACAAACTTGACGGGGCCTGTGAGTGTCAGACCAGTGCACTTCCCGTGACGCCAATCCCCGTCAATGACGAGTTCAAAACCTGAAGAGGTCTTCACCTTTGTCGGCAGGGTAAAATGGGCTGTCTCTACGGCAATGACACAACCAGCTACAGCCCCGGTACCACAGGCGCCGGACTCAGCCTCAACGCCTCGCTCGTAGGTCCGCATCGTCATACGATTCGGAGGACGGAAGGTCACAAAGTCTACATTGGTTCCATCCGGGGCAAAGGCAGAATGGAGCCTTATCTTACGTCCGAGACCCTGAACATCCACAGTGCTCACATTCGGAACGGGGACGACAAAATGGGGAACGCCTGTATTGATGAAATGACCTTGGATATGTTCGCCATCCACCTCGACCTCGACCGCATAGCTCTTGTCTGCAGGCTCGGGCATCCAGACGCAGGCACTGCCGTCGCTCACCTGGGCATCCACCAGGCCACACAGCGTCTCCATGGTCAGCGCCCGTCCAGTCGCGCCGATCGAGTGGGCAAAAGCGGCTGCACAGCGGGCGCCATTGCCGCACATATCCACCTCGGTGCCATCCGGGTTCAGGAAGCGCATCCGAAAATCAGCCTTGTCGGAGCGTTGCAACAGAATGACCCCCTCGCAACCAATGCCGACACGACGTCCGGCCAAGGCGGCCATGAGAAAGTGATCTTCCCAAGGGACCTTCCCCTCACGATCATCAATGAGGACAAAGTCATTCCCAGCCCCATGCATTTTTGTAAATTTTATTATCATGATTCGCCTCCTACGGCGTCACGCCAAAGATACGCATCATGCGCGTACGCAAGTCACCTTCCGTTTCTAACGGCAGGTCACCACTTCCCATGGTGTCAATCAAGTCAACAAGGATGTTCGTTGCCTCTTCAAAGACAACACCATCATCCTCCTTGGACTTCTTGGGCAGAGGGTTCTCGTCCTCCTCAGGAAGCGCATCTTCTTCGAGTTTCCGCATCTCCTTCTCGGTCTCCATCTGCTTGCGACGAGCCGTGATCTCCAACGGCACCTCTTTACGTTCCGAAAGGTCTTGGACATGGCGAACCAAGGCACAGTATTTTTTATACTTCGCATTTTTCGACAGCCGTTCGGCGGACATACGTTTCAGCTCAGGCACAAACTTGACCATGTCGGATACAGGAATATAGGAGGCAGCTTCAATTTGACTATACGGCAAAGCGCCGGGCAACTTATCCTCACCAATATCCAACCCTTCCAGGAGAGAGGGAATCACAATATCAGAGGCAACCCCTTTGAGCTGCGTGGAGGAGCCATTGATCCGGTAGAAACTCGCGGTAGTCAGTTTAATCGAGCCATACTTTTCATTACCAAGAGGCATGACCGTCTGAACGGTCCCTTTACCATGCGACTGCGTATCCCCCACGATCACGGCGCGCCCATAATCCTGCAGAGCCCCGGCAACAATCTCAGAGGCGGACGCTGACGCCCGATTGATTAGAACAATCATCGGCTTTCGAAAAGCGAGAGTAGGATCGGAGTTCGGCACCGTCAGTGTCGCGATCTGACTAATCTCTCGGACTTGTACAGCAGGACCGCTGCGAATAAACAAGCCCGTGAGTGTAATGGCTTCGCGCAAGGAGCCACCCCCATTATTTCGAAGATCCAAAATCAACCCCGAAACGTTTTCCGTGTTGAGGCGAGCGAGGATATACGCGATATCCAGTGTTGCACTCCGAAAACCGTCCTGGCCGGGACGTTTATCCATGGTTCCATAGAACGCAGGCAATCGTACAACGCCGAGATTCATCTTCGTCCCGAGCTTTGAGGTGACCCTGACCACGCGTGAGGTCGCGGCCTGTTCCTCCAACCGCACCTCCTCGCGAACCAGATCCAGCATCTTTGTCGTTGTACCGCTAGGATCTGCAGCAGGGATCACTCGCAAGACAACCTTTGTCCCCTTCTTGCCCCGAATCTTGCGGACCGCCTTTGTCAAGGGCATGTGCATCACATCCTCAAGCGCACCATCCCCTTGCCCCACGCCAATGATCTTATCCCCTGCCATCAGATGAATGTCACGTTTATCCCGGCCTGCCGGACCGCCAGGCATCACTTCCATGACCTTAATCAGGCCATCTTCGCTCCGCAGGATAGCGCCAATGCCACAGAGGCTCAAATTCATATCAATGTCGAAGTCCTCTTTGCGCATGGGTGACATATAGTCCGAATGCGGATCATACGACATGGCGACAGCACTAAGATACCGTTGCAAAACCATCTCTTCGTCCATGTCCTGAAAGATCGTCAGTAATTGTTTATAGCGTTTTCCGATCATCACCTCCGGTGCATCCACCAGGGCGTTGGTCGCGGAACCCACGCCATTCGTTACTGCAGAGACGACACCATTCGTCGCCAGCACTGCCTTATTGGTGGCTGCAACCTTCTCCATCTCTCGCCCAATCAGGCTAACGAGCAGTTCGTTCTTAACCCGCTTACGCCACAGCTCATTCTGCTCTTCAACAGTGGCAGGCCATGGTTCATCCTTTCGCTTCCAGGTATAGACCTCGTTCTCGGAAAACGAACAAGGGGCTGCAAGCTGATTGGTGACAAAGGTGTAGCGTTCTTCTAGCCGTTTCAGAAAGCGTTCATGCATCTGAAACGCAAACGAGACATCCCCTGCTTTGGCCACGGTGGCCATGTTGGTCTCCCAACGCTGAAAATCACGAATATCCGCTTGCACAAAAAAACTGTGATCCGGATCAAAAGAGTTCACGAAATTTGTCCAGGATCTGCGGGACAATGCCTCATCAACAGGATACTGAAGGAGATGCATATTTGGCAACACGCGCATCACCTTTTTTGAAATCTCACCATAATAGGGCTGCGGGGCCAAGGGCTTGGCCACACCATTCGTATCAGCCTGTACGGCTAAGCTGAAGACACTCAGGAGGACCAAAAAGGTATTCATTCGAAAAGGGTTGCTCATGCGTTTTTTTGCTCCATCATTTTTACAATGCGTTCACAGTCATCCACGGATACACCTGCCGCATGTCCCAACAGAAAGGCTGTTAATTCCGAGGCGTTGCAGACGGTCACCCCGTCTACACACACCTGCCCTGGCTTAAACGTATTACTTGCAAAGCAGACAACCGCTTGGCAGGCGGACAAGGTGGGAAGGCGCGTTGAAACAAGCGTATCCAGAAGAGAAGCGGAGCGCTTGGCTTGTTGGATCGGCGAGCGACTGGGGGTCTTCTCATTGACCAGCAGTACCCCCTCCTCCACGGTCACCTCCCCCTCCCAGCACTTCGTCTCAATAACAAAGATTCCAGACGGTGAGACCACCACATGGTCAATCGAAGAGCCGCAGGCGCAGACAAAGTCATGAAACACATGAACCCCAGCAGGAAGTCCTTCTAACAACAGGGCGACCCGTTCCTCGCCACGCGCGCCCTTAAAAAAGGCGTTCACGTTCCGAAGTCCATCGCGCACATTCCAGACCAGAAGGGCTGCAATAATCAGGAAGCCGAAGCCCACAAAGACATCGGGAACACGCGGCATCGCTAGACCAAAGAGCAAGCCTGCCAGAAAGATAACTCCCAACAAGGGCAGAAAGGCGCGCAAAACACCACGCGCCCTCGCCTGTTCGCCAGGGACACCATGTACAACGGCTCTGTTCTTCGTCTCCATTGCAGTGAACTCCAACACAGTCTCTTAGACGTCCAGATTCTTGACGTTTAGCGCATTATCCTCGATAAACTTACGACGGGGTTCAACTTCATCGCCCATCAGCAGGGTAAAAATCGCATCTGCACGGACAGCGTCATCAAGCGTCACGCGTAACATCCTGCGCTTGAGGGGATCCATCGTCGTCTCAAACAACTGTTCGGCCTTCATTTCGCCGAGACCTTTGTAACGCTGGATGACTAACCCCTTACGTCCGCGTTCACGGACAAGATCGAGAAGTGCGGGCAGCGAGGTGACAGGCACGTCGTCGCCATCCTCCTTGAGGAAGACCACGGGCTCGCCCCCACCCAGATAGTGCTGCACATCAAAGCCAAAGCCATTCAAGGTGTCCAGCTCCTTCTTCAGCAAACTCGCTCTGTAGAGTTCCAGCCAACGGAAGGACATCTGTTGATTAGCATAATAGCCCTGTACTTGCGTGACCGCCAAATCAATAGGCTGCCCAATAATGGCTTCAGCAGTCTCACGCGCATGGGCCAAATCGGAATCCGTGAAGGCGAAGGAGAACTTCGCCTCATCGCCGGTGCCCACAATGGTGACATAGCGGGGAATCTCGCCCGTGCCTGGCTTACGCATCTTGAGCAAGTCAGGAATCGAAATGCCGCGACGTTTGACACCGTGCAGTGTCGTTTCGATCTCGGCAAGCAATTCCAGTAACGAACGCAACTCAGCTGGAGCAAAGTCGCTTCCATCCGCGCGCCGAACAGCCATATCATCCGCCCCTAAGAAGAGGAGCTTGCGGGTGAGTTGTTCGTCGCTCTCAATATACTCTTCGCGCTGTTTTCGCGCGATCTTGTACAACGGGGGTTGCGCCAGATAGATATACCCATTCTCCAACAATTTCGGCATCTGACGGTAGAAGAAGGTCAGGAGCAACGTCCGAATATGCGCGCCGTCCACGTCAGCATCGGTCATGATGATGATCTTGTGGTAACGCACCTTGGCAACATCAAATTCATCGGCACCAAAGCCAGCGCCAATGGCCGTGATCATCGTCCGAATTTCGTTATTGTTCAAAATCTTGTCGATGCGGGCCTTCTCCACATTGAGCACCTTACCACGAAGCGGAAGAATCGCCTGCGTCTCACGATTACGCCCTTGCTTAGCAGAACCGCCTGCGGAGTCACCTTCGACGAGGAAGAGTTCGCACTTCGCGGGATCACGCTCGGAGCAGTCCGCCAGCTTGCCAGGCAGCGCCAAGCCATCCAGCACGCCTTTGCGCCGTGTTAAATCGCGTGCCTTGCGGGCTGCAATGCGCGCACGCGAAGCCAACACAGCCTTTTCCATAACTTTGCGCGCAATACTCGGCTTCTCACCAAAATAAGTTCCCAGCTGATCATTGACGATTTGAGCGACAATACCTTCGACCTCGCTATTCCCGAGCTTCGTCTTGGTCTGACCTTCAAACTGAGGCTGCGGAACCTTCACCGAAATAACGGCGGTAATGCCTTCGCGGATGTCATCACCGGTCAAGGCATCCTCGGTGGTCTTTTGAAGTCCGTTGTCAATGATGTACTTGTTGACGGTACGGGTCAATGCCGAGCGGAATCCTGAAAGATGTGTGCCACCTTCAATAGTGTTGATATTGTTGCAGTAGCTATATTCGATCTCATTATACGCCTCGGTATACTGCATGGCGATTTCGCACTCGATCGCATCCTTCTTGCCCGTCAGATAGATAACCTCTTCATGAACAGGGGTCTTGTTCTTGTTCAAGAACTGAATATACTCCACAATGCCGCCGTTGAAGAGGAAGGATTCGTCACGCGGTGTTTCGCTTTCCAAGTCCTGAAAGCGAATCGACACGCCACGGTTCAAAAAAGCCAACTCGCGTATGCGGTTTGCAAGGATGTCCCACTTGAAGGCGTGGCAGGTAAAAATCGAGTGATCCGGAAAGAAGGTCACCTTTGTGCCCGTGCCACTATGGGTCTCACCTACAATTTCCAACTGCGTAACTGGTTCGCCTTTTTCAAAGCGCTGACGATAGATCTTGCTGTTGCGGCGAACCTCCACGACCATCCACTCGCTCAAGGCATTGACGCACGAGACGCCGACACCATGCAGACCACCCGAGACTTTGTAGTTAGAGCCGTCAAATTTACCACCCGCATGCAACGTGGTCAGCACGACTTCAAGCGCCGGGCGCCCTTCCGTCGGATGCATGTCCACGGGAATGCCGCGACCATTATCAATCACGGAGAGCGAACCATCTGTATTAATCGTCACATCGATGTGCGTGCAATAGCCTGCCAACGCCTCGTCGATCGAGTTGTCAATGACCTCGTAAACCAAGTGATGATAACCTCGTTCCGCGGTATCGCCAATATACATAGCCGGACGTTTACGAACAGCCGCCATGCCTTCAAGAACAGTAATATTTGCAGCCGTATAATTGCCATTGTCGGCATCGGGCTGCACTGGATTTTCGGTGAGGTTTGGAGTATCGTCAGACATAACTTTTCCGTGTTAAAAAATAAAGGTAAAAGTATAGCCGAAAACAGGCTTTTAAACAAGCGAGAAGCATTCAATTATAACGCTATTTTTTGGGATATTTTCGGCTGTGATCTCTTTACTTAAGCGTTAAGAGTTAAGCGTTGGACGTTAAGCGTTATTAAAAAAATCAAACTCTCAACGCTGAACGTTTAACGCTCAACTCTGAAGCTCAATTTCACTCGTCAAAAGTGGCTTCGCCATGCCAGGCTTCGGCAGGCTTGACCACGAGCTGTTTGGCTTGTATACGCTGACGAACAGCCTCGAAGAGGAGGATGGTGGCGGCAGAGGCCACATTGAGGGAGTCGGCCAGTCCAAACATCGGGATGCGTACGCGTTGATCAGCAGCATTCATCCACTTCTCGGTGAGCCCATATTGCTCGGTTCCCACGACAATCGCGACATTACCCGTCAAGGGGACTTCGGAGTGCAATTTCTCCGTGTGGGGCGTGGCGGCGAGGATGCAGAACCCTCGCTCGCGCAAATAGGCAATCGCTTCGTCGCTCTCTGCCTCAATAACCGGAAGCGCGAAAAGGGTTCCCGTAGAGGCCCTCACCACATTCGGATTGTGGACATCTGTACAGCGGTCACAAACGATCACCGCATGAACCCCTGCTGCATCTGCGGAACGCAGAATCGTGCCCAAATTGCCGGGTTTCTCAATGGATTCAGCGACGACGACCAAGGCATGCTGGGGGAGCTGGAGATCTGCCAGCTTACGGCTGCATTGCGGTCCGACGATCAAGAGCCCCTCAGGACGCTCCCGATAGGCCATCTTCTCAAAGACAGGCTTGGAGCAGGCATAGAGCTCGGCCCCCCGTTCCCGGCACTGCCGGACAATCTCCGGCTCATTCAGATTCTTCAGGTAGAGCTCTTCGCAATAAAAGAGCATTTCGGGCTGGTATCCATTGTCCAAGGCTCGCTTGCACTCGCGATACCCCTCCACCAGCATCTGCCCGGCCTCATCACGATGCGACCGCTGGCGAAGCTTGACCACATGCTTCACCTTCGGATTCGCTAGCGATGTCAGTTGTTGCACCATACGAAACTTACCGAGTGGCAGCGCGGCGCTGCTGGCGGGTCATGGACTCGTCAGGCGGCAGGAGCTCTACTGGGGGATGCTCAT
>CAYWNP010000059.1:0-15322 GCA_964459675.1 uncultured Akkermansia sp.
AGGCATTGCCATCCAATACGGAGTCATAAAAAAGTTATACGTCAGTTTGTTCCCGTTACCCTAGAACGGACCGCTCCCTTAAAATATTTGCTTTGAGTTGATCGAGATGGCTTTTGATGTGGCGAGATCAACACCCTTGGCATCGAGCCGGGCCTCTATTTTCCATTTCAGCTGCGACGATCTGTTGCCGAGCAATTGGAAGGCCGCGGTTAGGGTCTTTCCGATCGTCGAGTTTAGGAGCTCAGACGCAGGAGCCTGCTGGTCGGGAGCCTGAATCGAGAAGGTGTAATTCGCAAGATAACCTGCTGGATAGGGACGAGCCTCCTCCACAATGACTGAATCCCTGTAGATTTCATGTGTGTGTGTGCGTTGCTTTCCGTTGTGGTAGGACTTGGTGATCTCCACGCCGATGAGGCTGATGAGGAGCTTGTTCCCCTCCAGGTCCTTCTTGGTCTGGAGTTCAAAACTGCCCGAGATGGTGTCGCCTGGATTAAAGATCGTCTTCGGGAGCGAGAGCTTGATGCTTCCCCGCATGAAACGGATAATATAGTAGGCCGCAATTGAAAGAACGACTCCGCCAACCACACCCCCCACAATCAGCAATCCGCCATCCACGTTCGTTCCTGCAATGTTCATACTCCCCTCCTTTAATAACAAGGTCTTTATGATGCCATGTTAGTATGTGGATGGCAAGGGTGTTTTGATGCTGTTGCGGCGTTGACTTCTGGAGGGGGCTATGTTAAGGTTTAAACCTTGTTTTTTATCATGGATATTGCATGAATATTGAGAATTTAACCATTTCTACGGCGGCGGAAGGTTTGCGGAAACGCGCGTTCTCGTCTGTTGAGTTGACCCAAGGTATTTTGGATGCGATCCAACAGAAGGATGGTCCGATCAATGCCTACCTGACCGTGGACGCTGAAGGTGCTCTCAAACAGGCTACTGCAGCCGATGCGGCGAGGTCCGTCGGCCAGGACAACGACCTGCTCGGCATCCCTATTGCCATCAAGGATATTATCAATGTCGAAGGTCAGCCGTGCACCTGTGCCTCCAAGATGTTGGAGGGGTATGTTTCGCCTTATGATGCTACGGTCGCGGCCAGGCTCCGTTCCGCAGGAGCGGTCTTTGCAGGCCGGACCAACATGGACGAATTTGCCATGGGCTCCTCGACCGAGAATTCAGCGTTCAAGCAGACCTGTAATCCCCATGATCTCTCGCGGGTTCCGGGCGGCTCGAGCGGTGGTTCGGCTGCGGCAGTCGCGGCGGGTACAGCCCTGGCGGCCTTAGGCACCGACACCGGCGGGTCGATCCGTCAACCAGCCTCTTTTTGTGGTTGTGTCGGACTCAAGCCCTCGTACGGACGCGTCTCGCGTTATGGCGTGACCGCGTATGCCTCCTCGCTGGACCAGGTCGGCCCGATGACCAAGACCGTCGAGGATGCTGCGATTCTCTTGCAGGCACTGGCGGGTGTGGATGCTCATGATGGAACGACCTCACCGGTCGAGGTTCCTGATTACCGTGCCACGCTGAAGGGCGGGCTCAAGGGAATGCGGATCGGGTTGCCCAAGGAGTATTTCATTGAAGGGACTGATCCAGAGGTGATGGTCCATATTCGCAAGGCGATAGATGATTGCGCAAAAGCAGGCGCGGAGATCGTGGATGTCTCCTTGCCTCACACCGAGTATGCAACGGCGGTTTATTATATCATTGCCACTGCAGAGGCCTCTGCAAACTTGGCGCGTTTTGATGGCGTTCGATATGGACATCGCACAGCAGCACCGGAGTCGGTCTTTGATCTCTATGCCAAGAGCCGCGCCGAAGGATTTGGTACCGAGGTCAAGCGCCGGATTATTCTGGGAACCTATGTGTTGAGCAGCGGTTACTATGATGCTTATTATGGCCGCGCACAGAAGGCGCGAACCCTGATCCGCCAGGATTTCACCAACGCTTTCAAGCAGTGCGATCTGCTCCTGACGCCAGTGGCACCCACAGCAGCCTATAAACGGGGCGAGGCGACGGATGATCCGCTCAAGATGTATCTGGGCGACATCTTTACCGTTCCGGCCAACCTCGGGGGCCTGTGCGCACTCTCCGTACCCTGCGGCACGACCCATGACCGACTGCCCGTTGGATTACAGCTTCTGGGACCAGCTTTTGGCGAGCCTACCCTGTTGAGAGCAGGGGCAGGCTATGAGAGGTTAAGATCATGAAATACTTGACCACCATAGGACTTGAGACGCATGTGCAGCTGAAGACGGCGACAAAGATGTTTTGCAGCTGCAGTTTGAAGTTTGGCGAAGAGCCCAACACGAACATCTGTCCCGTCTGTATGGGCTATCCAGGTGCCCTGCCGGTCGCTAACCGCGAAGCGATCAAGTTGACGGTTCTCTCGGGCCTGATGCTGGGGTGTACCATCAACAAGCACAGCACTTTTGACCGGAAGAACTACTTCTATCCCGACATGGCCAAGGATTACCAGATCACCCAGAACACACATCCCCTCTGTCTGGGCGGCGGTATTACGATCCAGACCCCGAACGGACCCAAGCTGATCCGGATTAACCACATCCATCTGGAAGAAGACGCCGCGAAGATCAACCACTACGGACAGTTCAGCGGTGTGGATTACAACCGTGGCGGGACACCCCTCATGGAGATCGTCTCCGAGCCGGACCTCTCCTCGCAGGATGAAGCCATGGCCTATCTGCAAGCGTTAAAGCAGATCTTGGTTTATACGGGTGTCAGCGACTGCAACCTTGAAGAGGGCAATATGCGCTCGGACGTCAACGTCAGCATCCGTCCCGAGGGCCAGACGACATTGGGCACCAAGGTTGAGATCAAGAACATGAACACCTTCAAGGGTATTTATGCCGCTGCGACGTATGAGATCGCCCGCCAGACCTACAGCCTCACGCATGGCAAGGTCCTGGTACAAGAGACGCGGCGTTGGGACCCTGATGCCAACGAGACTCAGTCCATGCGCTCCAAGGAAAACGCGCACGACTATCGTTACTTTCCAGAGCCTGATTTGGTGCCGATCGCATTGAGCGAGGAACAGATCGCTGAGTGGCGTAGCTCCCTGCCCGAACTTCCCTCCACCCGTCGTATCCGCATGATGGAGGAGTATGGCATCCCCGAATACGACGCCGGGGTTCTTGCGGATGCTCGGGAGAACGCCGACTTTTTTGAAGCGACCGCCAAGCTGTGTGGCAAACAGCTCTATAAAATCGCTTCCAACTGGTTTATGGTCGAGGTCATGCGCCTGCTTTCAGAGAGCGGCAAGACGATCGGCGACTGTGCTTTGACGCCCCCGGCACTTTCGGAGCTGATTACGCTGGCGGATCAGCGTGTGATTAACGGGCCCACCGCCAAGGAGCTGCTCCCTGAGCTCTTCGAGAAGGGTGGCATGCCCAAGGCATTGGTTGAGGCGCGTGGGTTAGGACAGGTCAGCGACACCTCAGCGCTGGAGGCTTTTGTCCAGCAGGCCATCGCCTCAAATCCGAAATCCGTCGAGGACTACAAGGCGGGCAAGAAGGCTGCAGCAGGATACTTTGTCGGACAGGTGATGAAGCTCAGCAAGGGTAAGGCCGATCCGAAGCTGGTCGGTGAGCTGGTTGCCCGCGCTTTGGAGCAGTAGGCAGAGGTCAGAGGACGGAGGACAGAGGTCAGAGGACAGACTTCTGATCTCCGATCTCCGACTTCTGATCTCTGGGAAATAATAGCCTTGTCTGAAGGTTCGGAAAAGGGTAAGTTAATAGCACTTTGGGTAAAGTTATGGGTGTTTGTGTGTGACACATGACTGTGCGATGGCATCTGTTGAGAAGAGGGGAGAAGCACTGTGACTTCAAATGATGATTATGTCTTGCAACTCTTGCAGGAGCAGGGGTATGTATCGCCCGAGCAAGTGACTGCGGTCGTGAATTCGCTCAAGCAGGAGGGGGAGACCACGCTTGACATCCTGCTTCAGACGGGCGCGGTCACCGAGGATATGGTCCTTGGGATGATTGCAACTCAGTTTGGTATGCAGTACGTCCATGTCAATGCCGACGCGATAGATCCGAGTGTCAAAGATATTATCACGAAGGAGCTCGCTCGCAAATATGGCGTTGTCCCTGTATATGCCACAGAGACCTCGGTCACGGTTGCTCTCAGCGACCCCATGGCGTATGACACAGTTGACAGCCTCCATTATGTGCTCAATCGCGATGTGGATGCTGTGATTGCGCCCCGCCTCGAGGTGAAGGCCGCTGTTGACAAGCTATACCCAGCTGATTTTGAGAACATTTTTGACAAGGATGATCCCAACGTGGACATCTCTGAGAAGACGAAGGCAGAAGTCACCTCAGATGCCAAAGACTCAGATGCGCCGATTATCCGCTTGGTGAGTCTGATTATTACAGAGGCCGTCAAGATGCGCGCTTCGGATATTCATCTCGAGCCGATGGAGCGCACCTTCCGCGTTCGGTATCGTGTTGACGGGGCTTTGCGCGAGATGGATAGTCCGAACAAGCGCCTTCAGGCAGCCATTCTTAGCCGCGTGAAGATCATGTCGAACATGAAGATCTCTGAAAAGCGTATACCCCAGGACGGCCGTATTCAAATCAAGGTTCAAGGTCGCGACCTCGACTTGCGTGTCTCCTCGGTGCCGACGAACCATGGCGAGAGTATCGTCATGCGTATTTTGGATAAAACAAACCTCTCGCTCGGTTTGCCTCAGCTCGGCTTTCTTTCGGACGATCAGAATAAGTTTGAGCGTTTGATCAGTCTGCCAGACGGCGTGCTGCTGGTGACGGGACCAACGGGATCCGGTAAAACCACGACCCTCTATGCGTGCTTAGGCCAAATCAACCTCCCGGACCGAAAAATCATCACGGTTGAAGATCCAGTCGAATATGTGATGTCTGGCATTAATCAGGTCGGTGTGAACCGTGATGTGGGGCTCGACTTTACCTCTGCACTGCGCTCGATTTTGCGGCAAGCGCCGAACATTGTGATGATCGGTGAAATTCGTGACCATGAAACTGCGGACATCGCGATGGAGGCCGCGTTGACCGGTCACTTGGTCTTCAGCACCCTTCATACCAATGACGCTCCCAGTGCGGTGACACGTCTGTTGGATATCGGCGTAAAGCCCTTCTTGGTCGCCTCCGCGCTTCGTGCTGCCATGGCGCAACGACTGGTGCGTGCGATCTGTACCCACTGTAAGGCCGAATACACCCCCTCTGAGCGTGAGATCAAGATGTTGGGTGTTCTCGGCAAGACGGTCTCGGCCTCTAAGATGTATAAGGGGGCAGGATGCCCAAACTGTACCAACACGGGATACAAAGGACGAAAAGGCATCTTTGAGATCTTTATGGTGGACGACACGATTCAGCGGTTGATCTTTGATCATGCGCCAGCAACGAGTTTACGCGCACGTGCACGTGAAATGGGCATGCGTACCTTACGTGAAGATGGCATATTGAAAATTGCGTCGGGCATGACCTCGCTTGAGGAAGTCCTACGCGCAACCATGGGAGATGCAGACTAATGAGCCTTGAAATGAACATGCTAGATTTGTTGCAGGCCACCGTGGATGAAGGGTGTTCAGATCTTCATATTCGCGTGGGCATACCTCCGATGTTACGCGTGCACGGGTCATTGACGCCGCTCGACACGCCCCCGCTCACGCGGGAAGATACGTATGAGCTTGTCAAATCCATCACGCCGGAAGACAAACTTCAAGAGATCGAGCGCAACGGCGGCGCCGACTATGCGCTTCCCTTCGGCGATGTTGCACGTTTCCGTGTGAGCGCCTTTAAAGAGCGCGGCAACTATTCGCTCGTCTTGCGTCAGATTCCGAGCAAGCTGCTCACGTTAGAGCAGATTGGACTGCCTGACCAAGTGAAGGAGTTGCTCTTCAAGCCCCGTGGACTTATCTTGGTGACGGGCCCGACGGGGTCAGGTAAAACCACGACGCTGGCCAGTATGTTGAACATCATTAACGAAGAGCGCGATGTGCACATCATCACGGTCGAAGACCCGATCGAATATTACCATCCGCATAAGAAGTCGGTTGTCACGCAACGTGAAATTGGCTCAGATGTTCCTTCGTTCGCTGAAGCGATTCGTCGCGCCCTGCGTCAAGATCCCGATGTGATTCTCGTGGGTGAAATGCGCGATCTTGAAACCATGCAAGCCGCCATCACGGCTGCGGAAACCGGCCATTTGGTCTTTGCAACCTTGCATACCACAGGTGCCGCCGCAACCGTGGATCGTATTGTGGACGCCTTCCCGACGGATCAGCAGGAACAGGTTCGTACCCAGCTTTCGGTCGGGCTTGTGGCGGTAATCTCCCAGTTGCTGTTGGCTCGGGTGGACAGGCCGGGACGGGTCGCCGCCTTTGAGATTATGATCTCAACAGGGGGTATCCGTTCCAAGATCCGCGACAACAAGACCTTCCAGATCACCTCGGATATTCAGACAGGGCATAAGTTCGGCATGATTTCGCTGGATGCGCATCTGCTCAAACTCTATATGGAAAATCTGATCTCGTATGATGATCTCGTCACCAAGTCTCAAGATCCAGACACATTGGTTGAGAAGCTTAAAACGGAACTCCACGCCAGAGGAAGAGGTTAATCGTTATGTCTGAAGAACTCACTGCAGCCCCCGTCACTGCTTATGATCCTCTCTTGGACTTGATGACCAGCAATGGCATCATTGACGAAGAGCAGGCCGATGAATTGAGAGAAGAACATGTTCGGAGTGGTAAGCCTATCCGTTCCTTGTTGGTCACAACAGGGTATGTGAGCGAAGAGGACTTGTTGAACATGATGGCCTCTTATCAGGGCTGCGAGGTAGTCGACCTTGCGACCGCGACCCTGAATCCGGATATCATTGAGAGCGTCCCAGGGAATATTGCGCGCATGTACTCGGTCGTGCCGATCGCTTCGACACCTGGAACGATTACGCTGGCCATCAGTGATCTGGTGGATCCCCGCGTCATGGATGAGTTGATGTTTGTGCTCACCAAGGATATTCACTTCGTCTTTGCCCCAGAGAAGGATGTGCGCGAACGGGTCGCCGAGTATTATGGCGATGAGAGTGCCTCGGTTGCGGACATGATCAACAGCCTTGACTCAGACATGGCCAACAATGTTGCGCTGGCTGCGGATGAGAGCGACGAAAATAGTATTGCGTCAGCGGCCTCCGCCGCGCCGGTGATCCGCTTCGTGAACCTGGTGCTGTATCAGGCTGTCACAGACCGCGCCTCAGACATCCATTTCGAGCCCTTTGAAAAGGATTTTAAGATCCGCTACCGTGTGGACGGTGCACTCTATGAAATGGCACCTCCGCCTCGCCGTCTGGCGCTCCCGATCATCTCCCGTGTGAAGGTGATGTCTGGACTCAATATTGCCGAGCGTCGCGTCCCTCAGGATGGTCGTATTGCGTTAACGGTTGCAGGTCGTCAGATCGACTTGCGCGTCTCCTGTCTTCCAACTTCGTTTGGCGAGAGCGTCGTGCTTCGCGTTTTGGATCGTAGCGTGGTCTCTCTGGATCTTGAAAACATTGGTTTACCCGAGGATATCTATGAAGAGCTGAACATGGATATTGAGAAGCCGAACGGGATTATCATTGTGACGGGACCAACGGGTTCAGGAAAGACGACGTCGCTCTATTCGTGCTTGGGGCGGATCAACAAAATTGACACCAAGCTCCTCACCGCTGAAGAGCCAGTCGAATATGATATTGATGGCATTGTGCAAGTGCAAATCAGTCCAGCGACCGGCAACACCTTCCCCAAAGTGTTGCGCGCCTTCTTGCGTCAAGATCCGGACATCATGATGATTGGTGAAATTCGTGACTTAGAGACGGCGCAGATCGCGGTGCAAGCCTCCCTCACCGGTCACTTGGTCTTCAGCACGCTCCATACGAATGACTCGGCAGGTGCGGTGACCCGTCTCATTGATATGAACGTGGAGCCCTATCTGATTGCTTCGACGCTGGAGGCTGTTCTGGGTCAACGTCTGGTGCGAACCATCTGCAAAAACTGCAAGGAAGGCTTCAAGCCCGATGATGAGACGATTGCTCGTCTCGGACTGAAGAGGGATGTTGTGGGCGATCGGACATTCTACTATGGCAAGGGTTGTAAGACCTGCAACGGAACAGGATATAAAGGGCGTAAAGGCGTCTTCGAGTATCTGCGCGTGACAGATCCGATCCGCGATTTGATCAACGAGCGTCGTCCGACCCTCTTCATCCGTGAACGCGCCCGCGAGCTCGGGATGCGGACCATGCGCGAGGATGCGATCCGTAACGTCCTTGACGGCTATACGACGGTTGATGAAGTCTTGCGGTATACGTAGGGGAGAAGAAGTTCTAAAGTTCGAGAGTTCTAAAGTGCTAAAGTTAGGACCTGGCGTCCGGGGCTGAGTCCTGAGTCCTGAGTCTTGGGTCTTGAGTCCAGAGGCAGTTGGCAATGCCCCGGGAATAAACGGACTGGTAATTTATTAAATTAAGAGTTAAACGTTAAACGTTGAGAGTTAAAAGTTAAAACGCTTAACGCTCAACGCTTAACGTTGAAGTTATAAAAGGGGAGATTGCTACATGATAAGCAGATACGGGGGCTGGGCGATGCTGTTGGGCCTCGCGCTCTGTTCAGGTTGTGTGGATACGGGGATCCTGCGCGAGTCGCATGGACGGACCGTGCTGAAGGCATTTGAAGAGATCGCCACAGAGGCGCCGAAAGGCGTCGAGCAGGGGCTTGTTTCGATCAAGATTGAGACGGACCAAGTGAAGTCCACGCAGCGGGGCATGTTTAATTTGGCAGAGGCTTTAGGGGGTGGTTCCGGGGGGAACCTCAATGGACTTGTCCTGACAAAAGAGGGGCATATTCTCGTGCCCAAGGCGATCAAGCCTGAGCAGACGAAGCGCATCGAGGTTTGGCTCGGCGAGAAAGAGTATGTCGCCAAATTTGTCAAGGCCGAGGAGCAGATGAACATGAGCGTGCTCAAAATTGAGACCGAGGATACGCTCCACCCGATTGACCTTTCAAAAAATGAGGATCTCAAAATAGGACAGTGGGGCGTGATTGTCGAGGCCGGTGATGAACTGACCGATTATAAAAAGCTGAAACGGTTGACCTTTTGCAGCAGCACGGTAGATGATTTCTATCGGCAATTCATCTTGGACAACGAAGGGTCGGTCTCCCTGTCGGGGGCGTCTCGTCCGGACGGCAGCTTGCTACTCAACAGCCAGGGGAAGATTGCGGCCATCCGAATGGGAGGCAAGATGTATTCTGTGGCAGATCTCTATGAAGGGATTCAGGAGCTGGTCGCGGATGCCTCGGCCGAGAAGCAACAGGATGATGAGGGAAAGAAGAAGGCGTGGTTTGGTTTGGTGACAGAACCCGTCAACAAAGATTATGCCCTGACAAAGAAATTGCCGAGCAGCAGTCTCTGGGTGGCTTATGTCTTCAAGGGGAGCCCCTGTGAAACAGCAGGCCTGAAGAAGGGTGACCTTATTATTGAATTTAACGGTAAACCGCTCCGCTTGAAAGGGGAACGGGTCGCCCGCTATCTGGCCAAGGCCGTGAGACCCAAGGAAGACAAGCCCTTCAGTATCACGGTGCTCAGAAACGGCGTTCGCAAAGAGTTGTCCGGCACCTACACCAAGCGTCCGGAAGAGGTGACATTGCGTGCGCAGGATCTGGGGCTGACCGTGAAAACCATCACGGACGAGGATAGCTTCGCGAGAAATCTTTCGATGAATACCGGTGTGTTGGTCCAGGATGTGGAGAAGGGCAGTCCTGCAGCTACGAGCGGAAGCTTCCGTCAGAGCCTGCTCTATCCTACGGACGTGATTGTTGAGATGGCGGGTAAGCCGACTCCGAACCTTGCGGCGTTTAGTGCCGTGTTAGAGTCCCTGCGGAGCGAGAAGCCAAGCGTGGTCTTGGTAAAGTATTATCGTGGCATCGCCTCAGGTTATGTCGCCCTGAACCTCAGCAAGAATAAATAAGGAAACTTTTTGTGAAAAATATATTGTTTCTCTTTGTGGTCGCGTGCGCAGGGCTGTTCGTCCAGGTAAGTTGGGCAGAAGCGTCGTCAACCGCGTTGGCCTCCGCTCAGGATATTCCGGAGGAAATCGTCAAGAAGGTAGACCCGGCCGTGGTCTGCATCATGCACGAGGGTTCCTGCGGCAGCGGTTTTGTGGTTTCAAAGGACGGCTACATCATCTCGAACGGTCATGTGGTGCAAGGAACCGACTCTGAAAATCCGCTGACCCCCGCGAAACTGATCACGGTGATTACCTCCGATGAGAAAAAATACCGCGCCAAAGTTCTGGGCTTTTGCATGAATCCTGATGTCTCGCTCCTGAAGATTGAGCCGGAGGGGGAGATGACGCCGGTGGAGTTTGGCGACTCAACAACCGTCAAGGTCGGTGAGAAATGTTTTGCTGTGGGGGCACCCTTAGGCTTGAAGCGGACCTACACCAGCGGTATCTTGAGCAGTGTGGATCGTACGGATCTGGGGACGCTCACGAAGGTCTTCCAGACCGACGCGGCGATTAACCCGGGTAACAGCGGGGGACCGCTCTTTGATCAGCGTGGCCGTGTCATTGGAATCAACACCTACGGCATGGGGCAAGCCAACAACCTGGGCTTCACCATCCCTGCGCAGGTGATCGTGGTCCTCAAGGACCACTTTATGAAACACGGCAGATTTGTGCGTTCCGATCTGCCCGTGCTCATGCTGGGGGAGATCTATGATGAGATGGCCAGGGCCCTCAAGGTTGAGAAGGGGATCATTGTGGATTATGTGATGCCCCGTACCGCTGCTGAGAAGGCAGGCTTCAAGACGGGGGACATCATTACCGCGATCGAGGGCAAGCCTGTGTCGGCACGGACGAAAGCGGAGCTGCATGACGTGGACTGGGAGCTCACCATCAAAGAGCCCGGCACGCTGTTGAAGTTTACGATCCTCCGCGGAAAGCCCGATGCCTACAAGACGGGGTCGTTGACCATGACAACCTTGGAATCAGAGCCGATTCCGGATACGAGTTTTCCGGGCGAGTTGATCACCTATCGGAATGATACGCTGGGCGTGGGATACAAACAATTGGTTAACGTTCAGCGGATCATCCAGAATATTACGCAGGAGACAGGGGTCATTCTGGATGTGCAATCTGCCGAGAAGAATGGCGTTTTTGATAAGGCCGACCTTGATAACGGCGACATTGTGACGGACGTTGCGGGACGCCCCGTGACCAATCCGGAAATGTTCTGGCAAGAGTTGAAAACCTGTCTCCTTCGAAAAGATCGCGCGATTGATTTGAAAGCGCTCCGGCGGAAGGTTGAACTGCATACGACGTTGGTACCCTTCTACGAGTTGAAGGGCAGGAAGATCGCCGTGGTTCTACCCTCCAAGACCTCCGAGTATCTCCCGTTGGCTTTACGCGAACTGCTCTCCGATGGCGCAGATATTACGCTCGTCCAAGTATCGAAGGAGAAGCCGGAGCTCAGCCAGGAGTTTCCCTTCCCGCTGAAGACACTTCAGGAGATCAACGGATCCAATTTCAACGCGGTGGTCTTTATGGATAGTAAGGCGAGCAAGGAACTCTGCGCGAATCCCGAGGCGTTGCGTCTGGTCAAAGAGGCTTACGCTGCAAAGAATGTCCTTGCAGCCATCGGCGCATCCTCGCTCGTCCTGCCTGCCGGGGAGGCTGAAATTCTGAAAAAGAAGATCACGACCAGCGAGGATGTCTCCTCCGAGTTGATCACGAAGAAGGCGACCTATACAGGCCGTAAAGTGGAGAAAGATGAGAAGATCATCACCACCACGGGCTTTGACAAGGAGACGGTCAGAGGGTTCTTGAAAGCGGTGCGGCAGGTGACCAAGGGGACGGAGCTGATCGGGGAACAGGACACAAAATAGTCTGTCGCAGGGGGGGGCACATGTTTTTTCGACGGTTTTTCGCTAATGGGTGTTGCTTTTCTCGCCGACTTTTTGTAATATAAGAACTCAATTTATCAGTTGCGTTGAAGTTTCGCGGGGGAGAGACCATAGCGTAGCTTTAGTTTTAAAGAGAGTATGTTCAATGAGCTTCTTAGAATTTAGAGGTTTTTTGGTCGGAGCAGTTCTTGTTTTAGGGGGTATAGGGGCGGTTACCGCGCAACAGGCGGGGCAAGAGATTGTCTATCCGAATGCGGCATTTGCAAAGCTGGATACCTTCGAGGGGCTCAATCTGGAAGATGCGGATAAGCTTTTTCAGAAGAGAGACTTCACGGGCGCTTATTCAGCGTACAAGGCTTTCTCTACTGAGTTCTCAAAGAGCCCTGCGCTACCTTATGCCCTGTTGAGGATGGCCCGGTGCCTGCACTTCACGGATAAGCGGCATAATGCCATTAGGGCTTACCAGGACGTGGTGGACTATTTTCCCAACGATGTCCAGTATGCCGCCGCATCCCTCTACTATATAGGCGTGTGCCACGAGCAGAACGGCGATGAGGAGAAGAAGGCCGCTGCCTGGGCGAAGATGGTGAAGGATGACGCCTATGTTTCCCATCCGTTTTCAGGCGAAGCTCTTGCCTATCTCGGCCAGCGCATGGATGGACTCGGCCGGTTCGAGGAGGCGATCGAATACCACAAGCGCGCCACGCTGGTATTCCAGCACCGGGCTGCTCGTTCAGCCGTGATATACCACTACATAATTCGAAGTCCCAACCATGAGAAACTGAAAGCGTTCTTTACTGCCGGCGGGTTTGGCCCCGAGAATGGATTAGGCGGGGATGTGAGTAAGCCCCAGGATGACCCGCGTTACTGGCGTGCTGTGCTGTCGAGCGCTCTTGGAGCACAGATCAAGCCGGAGGAGAAGATTAAGCTCTGCAGTTACTGGGCCCGCGCGTTCGGCGACCTCTTCCCGAAGGATGACGGACTGCGGATCATGTTGTTCGAGCTGCAGTTGGTCTATGAAAAGGATATGGACGCCTGGGCGGCGCGGATGAACAAGCAGTTCGAATCCCAGCCCGTGACACTGGCGCGGGTCATTGGCTGGGTTCCCAGCTGGGCGCGGGAACCGAAACGGCAGTTGGAGTTCGCCTTGAAGCACGGCGGGCCCCTGATGGCCGCGGCTCCGCTGGCCGAGCGGTTGGGGATGCTGGGGGTCCTGCCCGCCGAAGCACGCGCTTCGTTCTACGAGAAGTACGTTCAGCCGGCCGTGGCGGGCCTGAAGCGGGAAGAGAAGATTTCACTGATGTGGTCGCTGCGCAATTCGCTGGGCCTGCACAACGAGGCGCAGTCGGTGATGCGGTCGGTCAGCCTCGATGGCATGAGCGACGAAGGCATCCTTGGCTACGCTTCCTTTGCCGTCCTCTACCTGGGCGAAGAGGACGTGATGCGGATCTTTGCCCGCATGAAGGATCCCATGAACGCCACCAAGGCGCGCTTTGATTACTATTGTGCTCGCACAGACCGGAACCCTGCCTTCCAGGAGAAAGCCTTGGCAGAGATCCCGGCGCTGAAGAAGGATCCCAAGTATGCCGGGCAGAACCTGGCGTGGGCCGAGGCGGATCTTCTCCGCATGCTCGGCCGCTTTGAAGAGGCCATCAAGGCCTACCGCACCGCCAACAAACAACCCGACAGCACCTGGGCAGTCGCCGACTGCCTGGTGGCGCTCAAACAATACGACCAGGCGGTCACCACCGTGCGCGAAATCGAAAGCGTCGGGGGCGCCGTCGCGGCCGTCGCCTGCTTCAAGGTCGCCGACATCTACCGCATCAGCGGCGACAAGGGCCGCGAGGTCACTCAGTTGCGGACCGTTCTCAAACGCTACCCGAAGAGCGGCGAGTCCAGCCAGGCCCACAACCGTCTCGAAAGCTACGGCGCCAAGCTCACCGGCGGCGAATCCGAGACCGAAGAGTAGGGAAGCGACGAATGACTAAATACCCAAGGAATCCCGGAATCCGAATGCATAGCGCACAACAACACAACGACGAAACGCTGATGAAAGATTACAGTCACCGACACGCCCCAACCCTTCGACTTTCGAACTTCGGACTTCTTTGGGTCTTTTGGTCTTTGGGTGTTTCGTCATTCCTCTGCCCGCTTTCCCCAGCCCAGGAAGCCGCCAAAGCACCTCCCGCCCGGCCGGAGGTGGCGGCGGATGTGGACCGCGAGGCCAAGCATCTTTACGACAAGGCGATCGAGTTGATGGAATACAAGCAGTACGAGCGCGGCCTCGCCATGCTCAACACGGTGGTGCGCGACAACCAGGGTGGCATGCTCTCCCACATGGCCCACATGGCGATGGGCAAACATTTCCTCGACCAGCGCAAGCCGCAGGAGGCGCTCGGGCATTTCATGCTGCTCACCCGCGTGCTGGCCCCGGCGCCGGACGCCAAGCAGTCGCCCGAAGAGGAGTCGCTCTATCATGAATCCCTGTTCCAGGCCGGGTTGTGCCACTACCAGAGCGGCCAGTATGACAAGTGTTTTCCGTTGTTCCGGCGGCTCACCGAAGTGGCCGGCCGCACCAAGTGGGCGGACATGGCCTACTTCCACATCGGCATGAGCCACTACAACCTCAAGAACTGGAACAAGGCGATCGACTCGCTCTCGCTCGTCGGCACTGAGGCCAGCACGCCGGACGACGAGGGCGACAATCTCGGCCGCATCGAGATCGGCCAGCGGTTCTACGCCAAGATCAGCGATGCCGACATCCCGATCCTGCGCAAGCTGGAGCTGCCGGTCACCGCCACCGTCAAGGTCAGCAGTGGCGACAGCTAGGTCATCACCGGCGCGCCGGTGGCCGGCAAGAAAAACGAAATGCTCGCCTCCGCGCCCACCGCGCTCGGCGACCCCAAGCCCAACGACGGCGTGATCCAGATGCTCGGCGGCGACACCCTCACGGTCACTTACAGCGACGACAGCACGGTGGACGGCCAGAAAGGTGTCGAACGCAGCGGCAAGGTCCGCGCGGTCAGCACCGGCACCGTCGGGTTTTTCCTAGGCGACCGTTCGACACCCGCCTACCTCGCCTACCCCGGCCAGCCTCAGGTGGTGATGCTGCGCGACGCGGACCTCGACAAGTCGCCGCAGGCTGAATCGCTCACCCTCACGGTGGTTTCCCGCTACAAGGTCGGAGCCAAGGAAGGGGCCAAGCCCGCAGAAGGCGATGAGGAAATGCTAGATATCTTCGCGCTCGGCGACGAGGAAGAGGTTTGGAAGGAACGGGACCGCGTCACCGTCAAGTTGATGGAATCCGGCAGCGGCCCGCAAATCCGCAGCGGAGAATTCGCCGGCATCGTTCAACTCGCCGCGGGAGGCGAAGGGGTTGTCCCAAAAGC
>CAYWNP010000060.1:0-1171 GCA_964459675.1 uncultured Akkermansia sp.
TTCTCGGCGGTCAGGGCGCGGATATCGGGATCCAGTGCTGAATGACGATCGGGATGATATTTAAGGCTGAGCGCCCGATAGGCCTGCTTGATGGCGTCGAGAGAGGCTTCGTATGAGACGCCCAGGACATCACACGCGGCGCGATAGGACACTTCGAGGGAGGGCATTTCACCGACGAACTGGGTCGCAATGAAGTGCGCTTCCCGCGGATTGACCTGCGCGAGGCGGACAAAGTGCTCGATCAACTGTTGCTCACGTGCTGCCAAGGGCCCATCGCACAGCGCAACATGCCAAAGCCAACGGAGTGTTTCACAGGCCAGTTCCGGATGGGGACGGATCATCGTTGCTAACCGTTCGACACCTCGATCCAGTCGCCCTGCATCATCAATCAAATAGAGGAGCGAGGGCATATCCAGAATGTTGCCCAGCCGCGCATTGAAATCACCCAGGATGGCGCGGATCGTATTGTCCTCCTCTTTTGAGTAGGCACGATCAGAGCACGAAAGCTCATGGAAGGCGCTGGCGACGAGCGCCATCAGGCGCATCGCCTCCTTTTTGGGAGGAGGCCCCTTCTTCCGATCAACCATATAATGACCCATGGTGGCCCCGAGGACTGCGCCCCAGGGACCCAAGAAGGAGCCTAAACTGCCCCCGATCATTTTGCCTTGCCAACTCATTCAGAAAAAATCCTGTTCAAACCCGCCGTTCAACATGGGGTGTAAGCTTACCCCATCTTTACAGGGAGGTCAAGTCAGGGTTACTGCAGAGCGGCCACGACGGAGCGTGGCCCTCCAGACGAATATTATTCACCGCAAAGAACGCAGAGAACACAGAGAAAAGAGTTTAAAGAATGATTACAAAGCAACACGCTTAGAAGTTGATCTTTGCGATCTTTGTGTTCTTTGTGGTTAAATATTCTCCGCTTTTCGCTTGCCAAACGTGATTGTTTTTGATTAAATGTGCGTGTTTTCAACCAAAAGCAATCACGAATGAGCAAAGAAACACCCAAAGAGTTATCTGAAGTACGCCTCCAGAAGATCATTGCGCTTCTGAAGGACAAGGATGTTTTGCGGGTTGAAGAGCTGATCGCTCTCCTCGCTGTTTCGCCTGCCACGGTGCGACGAGATCTGGCCGAACTGGAGAAGCGAGGCGAGGTCCGTCGAATCCATGG
>CAYWNP010000060.1:1271-15310 GCA_964459675.1 uncultured Akkermansia sp.
TGCGACGAGATCTGGCCGAACTGGAGAAGCGAGGCGAGGTCCGTCGAATCCATGGTGGCGTGCTCGCGGCAACGGTCAAGGATGACGAACCCCTCTTTGATGACAAGGCCACCCTTGCGGCCGAGGAGAAGCAGCGTATCGCTGAAAAGGCGCTTCAACTCATCCGTCCACGGACGATCGTCTATCTCGATGGCGGCAGCACGGTCCTGGCTCTGGCACGGCTGCTCACCGGACAGACCAACATCACGGTGGTCACGAACTCCCTGCGGGTCGCACAGGTCCTGAGCAACAGCGGACCCAAAATGATTTTAACCGGCGGAGAGTGCCGCCTGTTGAGCCAAACCATGGTGGGCCCCCTGACACGCGCGGTGCTTGATCAAGTCCGTATCGATATAGCCTTTATCGGAACGTTGGGCGTCTCGCCCGAACATGGACTCACCACGACAGATCCCGCGGAGGCCTTCACCAAGGAGTATGCCATGAGCCGCGCAGCCCAGACGATTTTACTGACCGACAGCACCAAATTCGGAAAGAACAGCTTTGTGCGGTTTGGAACACTCAACCAAGTCAGCACCCTCATCACAGACAACCAGCTATCTCAAAACGATCGCAAGGCAGTGAAACGCGCAGGCGTGGAACTGATACTAACATAAGGAGAAACAGACAATGCCAACAAGAAACAACTACCTGAGTACCTTGAAGCCGGATTTCAAGCCTAAGACCTATAATCTTGGAAAGATCCCTGCCTATCAGTACAAGGGATCTCTGAAAGAAGAACTCAAAGCGGATACGATCTCCGCGTCCAAGGCCATTGATGTCCTGGAAGACATGCTGACCATCCGTGAATTCGAAGAGATGATCGTGAAGTTGCGCACAGGTGCTTATGAGTCCTGCAAGGGATATGAGTATCGCGGACCCACCCACGTCTCCATCGGCCAGGAAGCTACAGCTGTCGGCTGTTGCGCGGCCATGAATTATGATGATTTTATCACCTCCACCCATCGTGGTCACGGTGACTCCCTCGCCAAAGGCTGCGTGGCGATCCGCGGTATGAGCGAAGTCGAGTTGAAGACCCGTATCCCTGAAACCAAGGCCAGCAAGAAGAAAGAGCTGATGGAAGAGGCACTTGAAGGCCACGTCTATCGCGCCATTGCGGAGCTTTTCGGCAAAGAAGATGGCTACTGCAAGGGACGTGGCGGCGGGATGCACATTGCAGATTTTAAGGCCGGACACCTTGGTGCAAACGCCATCGTCGGTGGCGGCGTGCCGATTGCAACAGGTTCGGCCATGAGTTCGCGCTATTTCAAGACGGGCAAAGTCACCTGCTGTTTCGCAGGCGATGGCGCCTATGCGAACGGTGTCGTATTGGAAGCCCTCAACTGGGCGGCCATGGGACAGTTCACGGATCCAACCTACACCCACAATCCATTTGGTTTGCCGATCGTCTATGCGGTCATCAATAACCACTATGGCTTCACAGGCCGTATTGATGGTGAAGTCGCGGGCGTCTCCTGTGTTGCACGCCGTGCAGCTGGTTTCTCGGACACCAACATGCACGCCGAAGTGGTCAACGGCATGGACATCATGGCCTGCATGAGCGCGATGCGTCGCGCCGTCGAGATTTGCCGCAAGGGCGAAGGTCCTGTCCTTCTCGAATTTGATACCTATCGTAACTATGGTCACTCGCTGGGCGATCCGCGTAATGAGTATCGGACCAAGGATGAAGAGGCTGAGTGGAAGGCCGTTGATCCGATTGCCAACTTCGAAAAGCAGTTGCTGGACTGCGGATGCATCACGACCAAGAAACTGGCGGATCTCAAGGCCAAGGTTGCCGACCGTAATGCACGGATGGCGGCCAAGGCTGCATGGTCGAAGGATCCTGATCCTGCGGATGTCATCAAGTACATGTACACCGACACTCGCGTCGACACCGTTCCAGAAGCCTTTGCAACACCCAAGGTCGTCGGTGAAATTCCCGCGATCAAGCGGACCGAGGATGGACAACTCACCTACAAGGACGCGATTAAAGAGGCGCTCATCGAAGAGATGCTGCGCGACAGTCGCGTCGTCCAGTGGGGCGAAGATATCGCTGAGTACGGAGGAGCCTTCAAGGTGACCAAGGGACTGACCTCGGCCTTTGGACGTGACCGCGTCTTCAACTCGCCGATCTCCGAAGCTTGTATTTGCGGAACAGCCGTCGGGGCCTCCATGACTGGGCTTCGTCCTGTGGTGGAGCTGATGTACATGGACTTCGGTCTCATGGCCTCGGACCAGATCTCGAATCAGGCCGCGAAATGGCATTATATGTCTGGTGCCAGCATTGAGGTGCCTGTTGTCTATCGCGCCTCGGTCGGCGGCGGCAAAGGTTATGGCGGTCAGCACTCGCAGACTCTGGAGTCGATGTTCGCTCACATTCCCGGCCTGTATGTCGTCTATCCTGCGACCCCCGCAGATGCCAAGGGCATGCTGAAGAGCGCCATCCGCGACAACAACCCGATCATGTTTGTGGAATCCCAGATCATGTACAACATGAAGGGTGTCGTCCCAGAGGGTGAGCATCTGGTTCCGCTGGGCAAGGCAGACATCAAGCGCGAAGGGTCGCAAGTCTCCATCGTGACCTGGGGTCCGATGCTTTTCGACGCTCTGCGTGCGGCAGATATGCTCGCAAAGGACGGCGTCTCAGCCGAGGTTGTAGATATCCGCTCACTCGTTCCGTTGGACATGGAGACCATTTTGGCCTCGGTCCGCAAGACGGGACGCTGCGTCGTGACAAGTCACTGCGTCGGCATCGGCAGTTTTACGGGCGAGATCGCCTCTCGCATCATGGCGGAAGCCTTCGACTCACTGGACGCCCCTGTCCTGCGCGTCGGAGCCAAGGACGGGATTGCTCCTCAAGCCTATTCGCTTGAAGACGCCTTCCTGCCGCATGACCGCGACATTGTCGCGGCAGTCAAACAACTTCTCTAGGCAGTTAAAGCACATTATAATTACGGACTGTTTAGAGTTGCAGCGACGGGAGCAATCCCGTCGCTTTTTTCTTTCCTGGGACCGCGGACACTCTTGTCCGCCAACCTATCTTTTTTTCACGATCATTGTCAAACCCCAATCCTCTCAGCCACCGTTAATACAGCTCCCTATATCCAGGACTAACAACGTGCTCTGGCGGACAGGAGTGTCCGCGGTCCCAGGAAATGCCTTTATCTTACTGACGAGATCAACCAATTTTGCTAATCTCTTGAAAAATAAGTTCACACATTATCATTAACTTAGGAGGACGGACATGATCACACGTACGACTTTCATGAGCATCATCTGTTGCGGCGTTTTTGCCGCGACGCTCAATTGTGCAGCCGCAGACAAACCCAAAACTGCCTCAAAACCCGAAGCAGGTTCCGCGGCCCTTGCCAAGGAGGTTGCTCAGAAGATCACGGACGAGCTGGTAAAGCCGAGCAAATAGACGGTGAGATCATTGCCTTATTGCCTCATTGCCTTATTGCGCGAAGCGAATACGCTTGTCCCGCTTCGCTTTCGACATTCGTCGAATGGTTTCCGCTATCGCTACAACGAGCCTTATTACTGATCACTGCCGACTGCAACTGCCGACTGCCTACTATTATGAACCCTGCCTCCTCCGATAGACCCCTGACGTTCCCGCCGGAACTGCCGATCAGCGCCTACTGCGAGGAGATCATCCAGACCCTGCGCCAGAATCAGGTGGTGATTGTTTGCGGGGACACGGGATCAGGCAAGACTACGCAGTTACCGAAGATTGCACTTAAGGCTGGACGCGGCGTGCGCGGTATGATTGGCTGTACACAGCCTCGCCGGCTGGCGACGCTTGCGATGGCGAGACGCGTGGCAGAGGAGTTCGGAGAAGAACCCGGCGGACGCGTGGGATACCAGCACCGCTTTGAGTCGCGCCTCTCCAAGGATACCGTCGTCAAGTTCATGACGGACGGTATTCTCCTCGCGGAGACGCGCCACGACCGCCTCTTCAAAAAATATGACACGCTCATCATTGACGAGGCTCATGAGCGCTCCCTGAACATCGACTTTCTGCTCGGTATCCTGAAACGTGTCCTGCCCAAACGTCCGGAACTTAAAATCATCATCAGTTCCGCCACCTTGGATGTAAAGCGCTTTTCTGCATTCTTTGGCAATGCCCCGATTGTCACGGTTCCTGGCAGGCTCTATCCGATTGAGACACGGTGGCGTCCCGTAGAAGACGCTGAGGATGCGGACTTGCCTCGCCAGATTGCGAACGCGGTTGACGAACTGAGCTCAGAAGGAACGGGGGACATCCTCGTCTTTTTGCCTGGAGAGCGCGACATTCGCGATGCAACAGAGGTGCTCACAGGGCGTCGTCTTTTGAATACGGAGATCATTCCCCTGCTCGCCTCGCTTCCAGCCGGCGAACAGCAACGCGCCTTCAAGCTCTCCTCAAACCGTCGTATCATCCTCTCCACCAATGTTGCGGAAACCTCTGTCACCCTTCCGGGAATCCGCTATGTGATTGATTCCGGCCTTGCCCGTATCAGCCGGTACAATCCGCGTACGCAGGTCCAACGGCTTCAGATCGAGCCGATCTCTCAGGCCAGCGCTAATCAGCGTAAGGGACGCTGTGGTCGTCTTGCCCCCGGCATCTGCATCAGACTCTTCGGCGAAGATGACTTTAAAAAGCGCGACGACTATACGCCCCCTGAAATTCTCCGATCCAGCTTGGCACGGGTTATTCTCACCATGATGGATCTCAGGCTCGGAGAGGTTGAGACCTTCCCCTTTATCGAGCCTCCCAGCGACTCGATGATCCGTGATGGCTACCGCGAACTCGAATTGCTCGACGCTATTCAACCTGATCGCCAGCACGCGGATGAAGAGTCCACTCCTTGGACTTTAACACACCTGGGACGCGAACTGGCCCGAATGCCGATCGCTCCCGGACTGGCGCGCATCCTCTTTGCTGCCCACCACGAGAAAAACCTCCAAGAGGCCTTGATTGTGGTTGCAGCCCTAGAGTGTGATGACCCCCGGCGACGTCCCCTGGAGAAGCAGGCCGAAGCTGACAAATGCCATGCGCGTTACCTGACCCCCAACTCCGACTTTGCTGCGATCATTCGTCTCTGGCGTTGGTTTCATGACCAGACCAAGGGCAAATCGCAGACCGTCACACGCCGACTCTGCAAAGAGAACTTTCTCTCCTATCCCAAGATGCGCGAATGGATTGATCTTCGGGAGCAACTTGAAGGTCTCTGTAAGAACAGCGAACTTGCGGTGGACGCTTCAGCAGGTGGCGACATGGGGCTCCATCGGGCACTATTGACAGGGCTGCTTGCAACGATCGGCCACCGCGACCCTGAAGCCAATGATTATCGTGGCGCGCGCGGAATCCGGTTTGCGCTCTTTCCAGGTTCAGGGCTTATGAAGGTGAAGGAGCCTAAGCCCATCAGAAACGAAGCGAGTGGACGCACCAAGCCCAAATCCTCGCCCAGCCGGGACTGGGTCATGGCAGGAGAACTGGTAGAGACCGCTCGGCTCTATGCGCGGACTGCAGCCTGCATTGATGTGGCCTGGATCGAACCCATCGCCAAACGTCATTGCAAATACAGCTACCACTCCGCGCAATGGGATCCGATCCATGGCTATACCCGTGTGCGAGAACGTGTGACCCTCTTTGGTCTTGTTCTTGTCGAAGCCCGCACACGCGACTACAGCCGAATCAATCCGGCAGAGGCACGCGCCATCTTTATTCGCGAAGGACTCGTTCAAGGGGCCTTCCCCAAGCCGTATCCCCTCTTTCTGACTGAGAACATGACGCGGACGAACGCCCTTCTGGACGCTGAAGCCAAAACACGTCAACATGGAAATCTCTTTGATCCTGAAAAGGCCTTCTCCTTTTACGACACCCGCCTGCCCAACACGGTCTGCTCAGCGCATGATCTCCGCGAGTGGCTAAAGACCCATCCTCAAACCCTGCTCATGCAGGATGCAGATCTGCCACCTGCGCAAGATCTCTCCCGTGACTTTCCAGACTCGATCACCCTCAACGGCTCCCGTCTGGCATTGACCTACCGAAACGCGCCGGGTGAGAGCGACGACGGGGTATCCTGTCATGTTCCCGCCTCGATGCTCCCCATGGTGGTGGCGTGGCAGAGCGACTGGCTCGTGCCAGGTCTGTTGGAGGAGAAGATTCGTTGGATGATTCAAGTCTTGCCCTCCAAAGTCCGACGCCTCCTACAACCTTACGACGAGACCCTCGGACTCTGTAAAACACGCTTGACGCCCGGACGCGGCCCCTTGGCCAACGCACTTGCCGACGCGATCTATGCTGTACGTGCGCTCCGCGTTCCCATTGAGGGCTGGCGCGAGGAGGACTGTCCGACACATCTTCGCATGCGCTTTATCGCACTTGATGAGAAGGGCGTTGAATTGGGGTGCGGACACGATTGCCAAACACTGGCGCGGTTGTTTGCACCCGAAGCATCCTCACCCACACAGGTCAAGCGTCCAGAATCACAATGGCATCGTGATCACATCACGACCTGGGACATGGGCGACCTCCCTTCGCAGGTGGATGTAGGGAAAGCGGGTTGGCCAATCCTCCATTACCCCGCACTCGAAGATAAAGGTGAGAGCGTCTCCCTGCGCCTCTTCAGTGAGGCCTCCGAGGCAGCCGCGGTCCATGAAAAGGGCGTCTGTCGGCTCTTTGCTTTGGCCCTTGGCAAGGAGTGCAAACGGTATTTCGCGCTCCCCTCTCTGCCGCGCCAAGTCATCCTCTATCTCTCGCAGCTTGAAACCTCCGCCGCGCAACTCGGCCAAGAGATTGGGATCGCCACCTTGCGCGAGACGTTTACTGCAGACAAACCCGCGATCAGAGACGAAGCCTCTTTCAAAGCTCGTTTCGCAAGTGACCTTCCGCGTCTCCATGCCGTGTATAAGGAGCGGACGCGCTTGGTGGTGACGATCCTTGAAACCGCATCAGAACTGACCACGCTGACCACGGGACACGACGTGCAAGCATCCACAGCCGAGAGCATTCTCGATCAACTGGCCTGGCTGGTCTTCCCTGGCTTTGCAGAAGCAACGCCCCACCTCAACCTCCAAGAGATTCCGCGTTATCTGGAAGCCTGTCGGATCCGCCTCCAACGAGCAAAGACCAACCCCGCAGGAGACCAGCGTAAAGAGCTCGAATTGGCCCCAGTCTGGAAGCGGTATACAGACGTCTGCGGGCAGGAAAATAGTCCCCGCCTAAACAAGCCCCTTCTCAGCCGTTACCGGTGGCTGGTTGAGGAGCTGCGAGTATCCCTCTTTGCGCAGGAGCTAAAAACACCCTATCCCGTTTCCGTTAAACGACTTAACGTGTTATGGTGTGAGCTCACCGCCCCCGTCTAAAAAATCTGTTTTGTTTCCTTGTTTCCAGGCCTATTTTTTGCGATACTACCGACATCTAATTCGTTCATTTAAGTCATTATGTTTTTCCTACGCAAGAGAGGTCCGATCATACGCAAAAGAAGCGAGCACTGCATTTCTCGCGCTAATATTGACGAGGATGCATTGAAGGTGCTTTACCGTCTTTCCACGGAAGGGCACATCGCCTATCTGGTCGGCGGCAGCGTGCGTGATTTATTGCTGGACCGTCGCCCCAAAGATTTTGACGTGGGGACTGATGCCCGTCCAAACGAGATCCGTAAAATTTTCAGAAACTGTTTCCTCATTGGACGTCGTTTCCGCTTGGCGCACATCATCTTCGGCAAGAAGGTCATTGAGACCAGCACCTTTAGGCGCCAACCCCAGGAGATCGAGGCCGCAAATGGCCTTTACCAAGCAGAGGATAACACCTTCGGCACGCCAGAAGAGGATGCACAGCGGCGCGACTTTACGGTCAACGGACTCTTCTATGACATCAAGACCTTCTCGGTTATTGACTATGTCGGTGGGCTCAAAGATCTCGACAAGAAGACGCTTCGCTGCATTGGTGACCCCAACATCCGTTTTCAAGAAGATCCTGTTCGAATGATGCGTGCCGTCAAGTTCGCCGCACGCTTAGACTTCACGATCGACCGGGCCAGCCGCAAAGCCATTCTAAAACATCACTCCGAAATTCTCAAAGCCTCTGCTCCTCGCGTCTGCGAAGAGGTTTACAGACTCTTCACCTACAACAAGTCCAGCGAAGCTTTTCATCTCTTCTGGGAACTCACGTTACTCAAAGATCTTTTGCCGGAATTGGACAAGCACATCCATACTTCGGGAGGCAAGCACGCGCTCCTTTGGAAAATCCTTCACGCTCTGGACACCGACGTTTCTGCCGAAAGCGCCTCGAATGGACTCCGGACCGCCTGCCTCTATTATACCGTCTTTCTCGAACAGCTGAAGCACGAAGGGGCGCATGCCGGACACAACAAGATGAACCTTCCGCATGCCTCGCGCAATGCCCTCTCCTCCATCGCCGAGCGGTTAAAGATTCCCAAGATGACCTTCTTTACCGCAGCGACGATCCTCGATCTTCAACGACGCTTCGACGAGCTTCCCTCAAAGGGGGCACGGCGTTTCGCTCACTTTGTCCGTCACCCTGATTTTCTGGAGGCTCTCGCCCTCTACCGCATCGTGCAAACCGCGCAGGGAAATGATCTTTCAAAGGCCAAGGCGTGGGAAGCCTTCTTCAACGAGGAGTGGGATGCAGCCCATCGTCATATCGATGAAGAGAAGGTGAACCCTGAATCCCCTGAAGCGGTTGATCCTGAAGCGGTCTTTACCGTGGTTGCCGAAGATGCTCCTGCGAAGAAACCTTCGAGTAACACGCGGCGGAGAAGCAAACGTCGTGGGCCGCCTCGCAAGGAACACACTTCTGAACATTCGCCTCGGGCAACACACGTCGAGACTGAACATTCACCCTCTTTACCTGCACACGAACACCAGACAAAAAGGAGTCATCATGAGTGAGAAAAAACTATTCGCCGTTGACCTCGGGGCCTCTGGCGGTAAATGTTTTGTCGGATTTTTTTCAGAGAAGTCGTTTCGTATGGAGGAAGTCCATCGTTTCGCCCATGAAGGGGTCTCCTTCTTCGGAGCAGACCGAACCGGAGAGATCACGGAGCGCACCCACTGGGATGACACCTACATCTATCAAAACATCGTCAAGGGACTCCAGGCAGCCAAGCGGCAGTTCGGTCCGCATCTGGATGGTATCGGCATTGATACCTGGGGCGCGGATGGACACTTCCTCACCAAGGACGGGGATACCATCGGCAAAGTCTACTGCTACCGTGACCACCGTCTCGACACCATGTGCGACGAAGTCAAGGGCCGCCTGAACGCCGAACGCGTCTACGCGATCACCGGCAACCATTTCCAGCCCTTTAACCAATCAAATCAGATGCTCTGGTCTGCCACACGTCGTCCCGAATTACTCAAGCTGGCCAGCATCTACCTCCCCATCCCGGCTCTCTTTTACTACTACCTGGGCGGCTGTACCGCGATTGACTCCACGTTCGCCAGCGTCACGCAGATGATGGATGCTAAAAAAGGGAAATGGAGTTCTGAGATGCTGAAGGCCCTGGGCATCAAGAAAGCCCTCATGCCGCAGATCGTCAAGCCTGGCACCAAGATTGGCAAACTCCATGCTAAATTGGCCGAGGCCATTGGCATCAACGAAGTGGACCTCATCGCCATCGGGTCACACGACACTGCCAGCGCCTTCGCAGCCGCCCCGGTCAAGGATACCCAAAAGTCTCTCATCATTAGTTCTGGCACCTGGTCCCTCGTGGGCAAGCTCATCAAAAAGCCCATCACCACGCCTGAGGCGATGGGCCTCGGCCTCAGCAACGAAGGGGGCATCGGTAACACCCGCTTCCTGCGTAACTGCATGGGAACCTGGATCGTGCAAGAGCTTCTGCGCGTCTGGGAAATTGCAGATGGCAAGCGCATGGAGTGGAAAGAGGTCGACTCCATCACACCTGCAGCTCCTGGCTTCACAGCCTTCATTGACCCGGATGACAAGCGCTTCTACAACCCGAAGAGCATGGAGGAGGCCATCCGTTCCTTCATCGCAGAGACGGGACAAACAGCGCCACAAGATCGCGGTACCATTCTGCGGTGCGTCTATGAGAGCCTTGCGCTCAAGTATCGTTTCGTGAATGAAACCATCAATCGCGTGACGAACACCGTGACCGAGGCCGTACACATTGTCGGAGGAGGTAGCAACAACCCACTGCTCAACCAGTTCACCGCCAATTCGGTCGGTGTACCTGTCCTTGCAGGTCCGAAGGAGGCGACCGCCGTGGGCAACCTCATGGTTCAAGCCATCGGTGCAGGCATCATCCCTAACTTGAAGACAGCCATGCCGTTCATCAAGTCCGCCTTCCCCATTTCCACCTTTAAGCCTGAAAATACAGAGGCCTGGAGCTCGGCCTACGCCCGCTTCCACAAGTTGCTGAAGTAAGGGTTCATATGATCCGATTAGGCGTCAACATTGATCATGTCGCAACATTGCGTCAGGCGAGACGTACGACCTACCCCAGTTTAGTGGAAGCTGCAGCTGCCTGCGAACAAGCAGGCGCGCACGGTATTACGATCCATTTACGGGAAGATCGCAGGCATATCCAGGATGCGGATGTCTACACATTGCGCAAGACGCTAAAAACGCGGATGAACCTTGAATTGGCAAACACGCCAGAGATTGTTGCGATCGCACTGGATGTGAAGCCTCACGAGGTCTGCATGGTCCCCGAACGGCGCGAGGAACTCACGACCGAAGGTGGCCTTGACGTCGCAGGCCAGCAAAAGGCGCTTCTCCCGGTAGTCGCCAAACTGAAGGCCGCGGGTATTGCTGTCAGCATGTTTATTGCGCCAGACCTTCGACAAGTCGAAGCCTCCGCAGCGATCGGGGCGCCTTACATCGAGCTCCATACCGGCGCATATGCAGAACTTTCCGGCGCTGCACGCAAGGAAGAATTGAAGCGTCTCATTCAAGCAGCGCAGGTTGCTCACAGACTGGGCCTCAAGGTCAATGCGGGACATGGTCTCAATTTGGAAAACATCGCCCCGATATTGACGATTCCGCATTTGGATACGCTGAACATCGGCCACAGCATTGTCTGCGACGCCCTGTTTATCGGACTCCATGCGGCAACGCGCGCCATGCTGGCGAAGTTGAATTGAAAGACGACTATGTTGACACGTGGCTCTTATGGACTCGAATACGACGACAACAGTCGTGACACCGCCTTTCAGCGTTACTGGTGGGTTGCGTTCGCTATTCCTGTGTTGGTCATCCTGTTCTTCTCCATGCGCGGTTGCGCGACTCCCGCCGTACCTTCAGAAGAGGATCCCGTAGAGGCTAGGCGCTTTGATGCTCCTGACGAGAAGACGATGCCAAAACGGATGTCCATCTGGACCCATTTTGTCAACAACGTCTTCAAAAAAGAGAACACCGAAACCAACATCACCTCCTCCACCTCAGCGGTACCCCCGAAGGGACCTCCCCCCAAGCAGATTGACCCCAAGGTTCGCGAGTTGCTTGACAAGGCGAACGTCGCCGAGCAGGCGAACAACCTTTTAGAAGCCCGCCAACACCTCCTTCGTCTCCTGCGCATGGATGAGGCGACCGAACTGCGTCCTTTTATTGAGCGTAAGCTCGGAGCTGTTCATGTGTTACTCTACCTCACAAACCGTCCTGCGCCTGGCAAGAAAATTCACACGCTCGCGGCAAACGAAAAGATCGGAAAGATAGCCTCTCTGTATGGTTGTTCTCTTGAGTATCTTTTGTATATCAATGCAATCCAGAAACCTGAGACCTTACAGATTGGAAAGAAACTCATGGTTCTTCAGAACCCCACGTTCGAACTTCTGATTTCCAAGCGCAACTCCACGGCTGTTCTCCTCTTTAACCATGGCTTCTTCAAACGATACACTTTATTGCTGAATGAAGGAACGCCTCCTCCTAAAGGCTCGTATCGGGTTCGCAGCAGAGGACGAAGAACCGTGGGAGCGGAGGAAAAATGGACAGGGAATGCGGATGACAAGCCACGTTATGAACGTGACATCTGCTGGGTCACCCTCGCCATGGAAGAGAAGACGATGCCGGGAGGCATCACACTACAAGGCACTCGAAACGCACAAACCAAGCAGGCGGCAAATGTCCGCTTCCAGAACACGGACATCGAAGAACTCTATCTCCTGCTCCCAGCCAACACCTCTGTGATCGTTACTGACTAATCCCACTCCCCCGCCCCACACATCACGCGCAAAACCAAGCTGTATGATAATATGATACCAAAGCTATGCAAGAAAAAGCATTAACGTATTTACGAACTGCACTCGGACGACCTGATGCTCAATTTAGAGAAGGCCAGTGGGAGTGTATTGACTTCATTTTAGCTCGGAAGCGGCTCCTGGTTGTTCAAAGAACTGGCTGGGGAAAGAGCATGGTCTACTTTCTTGCAACCCGTTTGCTAAGGGATTCCGGAGCAGGAGTGACATTGCTGATCTCGCCACTGCTTTCTTTAATGCGAAACCAATTGGAGGCTGCAAGGCGAATCGGTGTACGAGCTGCGACCATTAACAGCACCAATAAGGATGATTGGTCGACAATTGAGCAGGCGTTAAAGGAAGACCAGATCGATCTTCTACTGATTTCACCTGAACGGCTTGCCAACGACAAGTTCAGGCAAGACGTATTAGCTCATATCGCCGCCCGCGTGGGGCTGCTTGTTATCGATGAGGCACACTGTATATCAGACTGGGGTCATGAGTTTCGTCCCGACTACAGGCGGATAGTAAATGTGTTGAAGGCGTTACCGAATAATGTTCCTGTTCTCGCCACAACGGCAACTGCCAATGATCGGGTGGTTAACGATGTGGCCTCCCAACTTGGGGCGGGCATTCAGATTGTGCGAGGTCCTCTCGTGAGGAAAAGCCTTAAATTGCAAAACATCGAGATGCCAAGTCCAGCAGCACGGATGGCTTGGCTGGCGCAGACAATCCCCAGTCTTGATGGTAGCGGAATCGTTTACACATTGACTCAACGTGATGCTGAACGGGTAGCCGAATGGTTACGGATCAACGAGATCTCTGCTGAAGCCTATCACGCGGATGTTGAAGGCGAGGAAAATGGAACATCTCGGCGTGAGGAGCTAGAACAGAAGCTACTCAATAATGAACTTAAGGTTTTGGTTTCGACAGTAGCCTTAGGGATGGGTTTTGATAAGCCGGATATTACTTTTGTCATCCATTTTCAGCGGCCGGCCTCGGTGGTGCACTATTATCAGCAGGTCGGGCGGGCCGGGCGGGCGGTGAATGAAGCGGTTGGTATTCTAATGCACGGGGAGGAGGATGATCAGATCTCAGATTTCTTCATCCGTAATGCGTTCCCTCCGCAACGGCATGTAGAGGCTATTCTCGGGGAGTTGGAAAAGACGGATGGCGGTCTTTCAGTGCCGCAATTAGAGTCGCGATTGAATCTTAAAAATGCGCAACTCGAAAAGGCTTTGAAATACATGTCGGTAGAAATGCCTTCCCCAATCACTAAAATCTTGTCTAAGTACAACTTGACCGCTGCATCACATGGTTACCGAGTCGATCATAAACATGTTGAGGCTATTACAGCGATCCGGCAAATGGAACAACAGCAGATGCGTGATTATATGGGACATGCAGGGTGTCTGATGGAGTTCTTGGCACAGGAACTGGACGATCCGGCTGCCACGCCTTGCGGTAAGTGCGCCGGCTGCGCGGGGAGGCCGATTCTTGATCCTGACTATGACCATGGCCTGGCTAACCGGGCTTCAATTTTTCTGATGCGAAATTACCAGCCGTTGAAACCACGGAAAAAATGGCCTAGCGGTAGCGCGATGCCGACGTACGGGTTCTCTGGAAATATCGGAGAAGCGTTGTTGGCGCAAGAAGGGCGAGCTCTTAGTTTGTGGAGGGACGCCGGTTGGGGGAACTTAGTCGCCACGGGCAAGTACGAGACAGGACGCTTTGATGACGCACTGGTAAGCGCATGTGTGTCGATGATCAGACAATGGGGTCCTGATCCTGTTCCA
>CAYWNP010000061.1:0-15295 GCA_964459675.1 uncultured Akkermansia sp.
TGAACCCCCTTATTTACAAGGGGAATTATGGTGAAATCTTTGGGACAGTACTGAAAAACAATAATGATTTTTTTAAAGTATTTCATCTTTCGAATCCCAACGTTTAATAGAGGTTCGTTGTCTTTTCCTTGAAAATGAACCTTGGTTGGATTGATTATTGCTGTTTGGGCTCTAGTCCCATAAATAGTAGGGATGCGGTTTGCCATGGTCACAATACCAGCGGACTATTTTGAGGGCCCGTTTCGTATCACATGTGTCTTCCGCAGTAGTTGTGAATCCTTGATCCGATGTCCACACTTCCACCTCTTCATCTCCTCTGCTCTCGTCAAAGTAAATCATCATGCTGATATCATCCCATACCGTCATATGGTAGATGTCCTCACCTCCATTAATTAACATGCATTGGTCATCATTGACATCTTGCAACTGGTATAATCCCATAATAGGTTTTGAGAACCGGTGCATAGAACACAACTCCCGCTCTATGGTGTCCCAGGATGGATGTTCAAATCTTTCCACACTTGATGTCCGCCCATCAGCTGCGTAATGAGTCATTTCTAGTCGTTCAATTTTCATCTTTACGCACTCGAATGTTTAATCACATGCCGTTATTGAGGCTGGGATGTGATCCGAAGTCACTGAAGGTAAGGAGTTGAAGTTTCTGCCACATGAAGCGCGCAGGGGTTCGTTGTGTACTTTTCTGGGTTGAACTTCACGATGCGATCAGGGTGGGCCTGTTGCACAACCTTTAGACGTTCAAAAAGTGTGTGCAAGTCATACCCGCACGATTTCGCCATTTCATCTTTGACATGCCAAAGTTCTGCGAGGATTGGGTCATTCATCGTCAGCACCTCCCATCAATTCCGTTGGTGCACATATTTCAGGGCAAACATAACCCTGCAAGGCACAAACTTCCCGTATGAGCGCCTTCTTCTCGGCATTGTTTATGTGACGGCAGTTCCATGTCAACAGATAGTCAATGTGATGTACAGCGGCCAATGCAATATGAACAGCATCATCTTGTGCCTTTCTTGGCAAGGCAAGCGCACTGAGTAGCGCTTCTGCCAACAGGCTGGCCTCGTCTACAATCTCCAGCATATTCAAAGTTTCTAAAGCCTTCAGCCTTCGTTGCGCTGCATCTTCATCCCCTTGCCCTGCTTCAACGAGCACGAGAGGCGAAATGTAGAGTTCAAAATTGCGCCGATGTCCATCCCACCACTCATGCGTACTTTCCTGGTTAGCCGTTACGAGCAAGTCACGACTTGTACGTGCAGTCAGGTAGCTTATTATCGATGTTTCAACATAGACTGATTTCATAACGCTTTCAAGTATATGCGTTTTAACTGGAGATGGTCAATGTTTTTTAGATTATTGGGGTATACCATGTCTGTCCCCATGTGCTCTAGGGATGACCGTTTTATCTTGCGTGGAATTCCAGACAGTCCTATACTTGGCGCAACTGTTGATTCAATGCGATTCGTTATGAAAATGTTTAATCGGTTCAAACTACTCTGTCATCCTGCGGCCATCCGGTTATTTTGGAAGTCGTACATGATGTTCCGTGCGGATCCGCGTTGTTCGCTCCTGAACCTTTTACGCTCCGCCTGGCGTTCAGCGGGCGAGGAGAAGGTGGTGCCGTATGAGGGCAAGCTGGTCTACTCCACCTTTCTGCCACCGATTCCCTCAAAGGCGGCTGATCAGGTTTTGGATGCGCTCGACTTGTCGAAGGGTGCCTTTGATGCCCAGTTGACCGGACGCCGCCGTGCGCCGATTTCGATGTACATTGCGATCACGGAGCGTTGTCCGTATCAGTGCGCCCATTGCAGTGCTGTTGGCAGGAATCCTGTCCAGGAGCTGACGACCGAGGAGATGAAGAAGGTGCTGGCGGATCTCCAGGAGATGGGCACCGCTATCATCGGCTTCACAGGCGGGGAACCCATGGTACGGGGTGATCTGCTAGAGTTGATCTCCAGCATTGACGAGCGTTCGGTCACCTTTCTCTTTACGACTGGATACGGATTGACGCTGGAGAAGGCGAAGGCTTTCAAGAAGGCTGGACTCTTTGCCGTGGGGATCAGTCTGGATGATGCGGACCCGAAGCGCATGGACGAGCTGCGCGGACGTGAAGGAGCCTTTGACAAGGCTATCGCAGCGGTCAAGATCTGCCGTGAAGCCGGTTTGTATACCATGACGCAGACGGTTGCAGGACGTGACTCCTTGCGCACGGGGCATCTGCAAAGGATCATTGATCTCTCCAAGAGCTTGGGTGTCCAGGAGGTGCGCGTGCTCGAGAATATGCCGAGTGGACGGCTGGCCAAGGTCTCGCAAGAGCGGATATTGACCCAGGCGGAGCGCGATGAGCTTCGCGCCTTTAGTGTCGTCATGAATCAAAAGAAGGGATTTCCAAAGATCTCCGTATTCGCCTATACCGAGGACAAGAGCCGTTTCGGGTGCGGGGCAGGGACGCAGCACTCGTATCTGGATGCGGCAGGCAACCTCTATCCCTGCGACTTCGTACCGCTCTCCTTCGGCAATGTCCGCGAGCGTCCGATTTCAGAACTCTGGCGCGAGATGCATCGCCGCATCGGCATGCCGCGTCAGACCTGCATGATCATGGAGATGTACGCCAAAAAACTCCTGGATCCAGTCACCACCTTTCCGGTTCCTCCGGAGGCAGTCGAGCCCTATCTGGAAAAACTCGATGTCATGACCCAGATGCCTGGCTACTATCGTCGCTTGCTGGGCGCGGAGTAAAGCTTACTCCATCTTATCGCTGAGCTTGATGCTGATCTTTTCATTGTTCAGCTTTTTGAGACGGTAATCCAGTCGGTCACGCAGGCGTGAGATGAACTGGTAGTAGATCATGCCGTTCTTTACATGAATGTCCAAGGTCAGTTCAACGGAGTGCCCCTTGGCTTTCTTAGTCAGTTGGTTGGCGAATTGGTCAGCGATGCGTGTTAGCGTCTTGGACTCCTGTTTCCGATACTCGTCATACGCCATGGGAAGTGTGGCCTGCTCCATGGCAATGTCCCCGCTGCTCTGTACGATGATCTGATTATCTTTCATGTCAATGGTAAAGAAGCAGGCGAGCTTCAGGATTTCGGGCTTCTTCTCCGGCGGAGGTGTTTCAGGTGGCGGCTCTTTCGGAGGTGTCGGTTCCGGTTCCGCAAGCTTTTGAACAATGTCGCGGATCAACTGGCGTAGCAACTCCTCCACAGAGGGAAAGAGGTTGATATAAGCGGTCTCCGCATTACCCGGCTTAGGATTGAGGGGTTCATAGATCTCCTTCTCCCGGACCTCTTTCCACTGCGTCTGGATTCGCGGCAGAAAGAGCGCCACCAAGGCACTTGAAATCTTGTCAGGCTTGACTTTGGCAGCCAAACGCGTGGACGCTTCAGCGACAATGTCGTTGCTGCTGGCCAGGACGAGCTGGCGTTGCCGGCGCAAGGATTGTGATGCGCGCCCCAGCTCCTGGTCAAGGAGCGTGCCGGCTTGCGATAGGGTCTCTTCCAAGGCCGCTTCATAGCCTTGTTTGCGGGTGGCTGTCAGCTTGATAAGGTCCGTGCGAAGGTCTCGTCCCTCCTGGGTGGCTTCGTTGCCTGTGTAGGTTTCTACAACAGCTGCTTCAGGGGTCCATTCACGTGCTTGCAGGGTGGGATAGGTCGTGGAGATCTGTTCGTTGCAGAGGGTTGTGCGGGCGGCCTCCCAGGCAGGTTGTTGCTTCTGATCAAAGAACGTCTTAAAGAACGTTCGCATCTCCTCTTCAGAAACGGGCTTTTTCTTCAGAAAGGAGGCAATCGAATTCTGTCGTTCACTTGAAAAACCTGCCACATATCGTTTGGGGGCCTGTTCGATACCTTGCTTCATAAAGGCCTCACGTGCTTTGTTGCGCGAGGCATTCCGCTCCTTATGTCCAGAAAGGTCACTGAGAATCATGCGTTTGATCTCTTCTTCTGAAATGCTTGTGGTCGTCATCTGAATAAATTCAACGTAACGCGCCTTGGCTCTTTTTTCGGAGACGGCAGGGATGTTTTTTTGCACTGAGGGGAAAGCAGTGTAAGACTTGAGCGATTTTTCAGATTTAAATTGGGGGAGAGCCTCTGTTAGTTTCTTTGTAAGGGAGAGGGAAAAATCATCCGGTGTGACCGCGTCCGGCGAGGGTACACTTTCGAGGAATTGATTTTGCATAGTCCGTTGGCGGTAGGCATCTTGAACCGCCGGCGTGACCACCCAGTCCTGCAGGTAAATACGGTTCTCCTCGAAAACCTGGAACTTCTGTGCCTCGGCGAGGCGTTTTGTCAGCTTCGTAATGAGCGTTTTTTCGGAGTCCGCGTCGACTTCCTCCTCTGTCGGGAATATATCACGCGTCACTTGCTCGACTTGGTTGGAACAGGCTTTCTTGCGTTGCTCAGCAAAGGCGGCTGGAAAATGTTTTTTGCATACGGTCTTGAGGGTGTCCTCTGAGATCGTACCCGATTTCTTTCGGAAGGTTTCTTCAAAGGCATCGTCGACCCCATTTTTTTCTGCGATACGGGAGAGCAGGAGGTTGACCTTTTGACGATAATCCGTCCGGATTTGCTCGAGGTAGACTTCTTGAAGTTTGCTGGATGCCTCGTCTGGCTTGATATAGTCAGCGGGGGTGCTATTCATCCGTTCGTACATGAAATCAGCTTTCGGGGGGCTCTCAGCGAAGTCCTTGTCAAACTGAGAGAGAATGAGGTTGGCCGAGAGCCGTGCCGTTGCCTTTTTAAGTTGATTTTCCCCGTCACTGGCCAGGAGCAACGACGGAATCAAGAGAAAATAATAAGGCAATAAGGCAATAAGGCAATAAGGCAATACCCTTAATTTCTTTGAAATGGTAGCGATACGCAATGCGTTCATTTGAGATTCTCCAACATCGGAATGCCAGCCTGTTTTTCAAGGTAATGGAAGCTTTGTTTCCGTAAGGCGGTGGTGAGTTCCGGGATGATGAGGCGCTGTTCCTCATCTGAAGCGCGTATGAAGTGCTTCAGAAGACGTTGGACATCCGCGTCCGTGACTTTTTCAGGGGACGTGATAAAGTGGCTTTGCACCGCAACGGCGGCAAGAAGTTGGACTTCGGTGCAGTTGGCTTTGACGTTTTTGATTTTTTCATCAATGGTTGCGGCAAGCCATTTCCAATTCTCCTGTGTGAGGTCAGCGGGTGCCATCTCCGCATCTGTCAGCACTTTCATCCACCACGTCTGGCGAAGCGTCATGATGTCCGAATAATCCTGGTAGGCCCGCTTGCCGCCATCAACAAAGGCAAACCGTAAATTGGCATTGTCAGTGATCTCACCGTTACTGATGAGTCCTTCCATCTGGTAGAGGGTGTCGCCCTTCTCGTCCATGCGCGTGATGCTGTTCAAGCCGTAGCGGGTCCGAAAGAACTGTTCATTCTTTTCAAGAGAGACGGTGATCTTTTGGCGTTGAATTTCAATCAGTTGTTCCTGTTGCGCTTTGTTGGATTTAAAGCGGAACATGAAGAACGCGATCATGAAAATCATCATGATCGCCAGCGAGATTTGAAGGAGCAGACCGAGGATCTCGTCTACATCAATCTCATCCTGTGACGGTCCGCCGATCCATTTTAAAAGGCGCGCTTTGACTTTCGCCTGCATACCGGTTATTCCTTGAAAGGGTTAAAAGACGGACTTGATTCGAGCGAGGGTCTTTTCACTTTCCTCCGCGCGTTTCTGCTCCAGCTCGAGTGCTACTTTTAGTTGAGCCTGTTCCGCATTCAATTTTTGCGCCGTCGCTTCCAGTTGGTGATGCCGCGTCTTCCACTCGGCGAGCTGCGCATCAAAGAGCTGCTGTTTTTCTTTGAAGAGGAGGTTCAGGTCGGCGAGTTTCGTGCGTGTATCCTCCGCCTCTTTCCGGGTCTGCAGATGGAGGGTTTCGAGCTTGATATGCTCTTCACGGATCGTGTCGAGGCTTGCCTGCAAGGCTGTGTTGTTGGATTTAAATTCCTTAAGGAATTCAACAAAGGCCTGCTGGGAAGCTTGCATTTTCGCAAGAGTCTGCGTCGACTGAGTGGCCATGGCGGTCTGGTCGGTCTGGTTGCGTTGGAGCTGGAGCAGGGGGTCGACGAGGGCTTGCTGTGAGGCGTGGATCTGCGAGAGGGTTTGTGTCGCCTGGGTGAGGGCGACGGTCTGGTCGGCTTGGTGTCGTTGGAGCTGGAGCAGCGGCTCGACGATTCCCTTTTGGAAATGGGAGGTCGAGTCTTGGAGCGCCTCCCGGAGTTCCGTTACGGGTACAGAAGCCTGCCGGAGGCAATCGGAAAAGGTTTTCAATGTGTCCGTGCTTTGTCCCAATTCGTGTCGTATCGAGGCTGCGGATTGTTCCAGACGTTCCAGAAAATGATCATCGAAGGAGTCTTGGGGGGCGATACCGTTGATTGTGTTGTGCCACCAGCGCATGAAGGGCTTGGTGAACATGAGCACCACGATGAAGACCCAGGCCACGGCAATCAGCGTGGAAAAGAGGGCCGTATGCAGGCACATCATCAGGTCGCCCATGGTCACCTTGTCCAAGTCGTAGAAGCCGATGATGATGATGCCAAAGAGTGTACCGATAAGGCCCAGCGAGATGTTGATACGGTCATAGGCTCGGAAGAAGGGGAAGTCGTCATCCATTTGTGCCGTATTTTTGTATAGTTGCCAGAAACCGGCGGTGATGTAGGCAAAACCGAAGAAGGGGATGAAGGTTGTCACGGCTGAAAGGTCGACAGCCGTCCAGTCCAGCCATTTAATGCACCCATGCGTGATTGTCGTGGTCTCTGTGGTTTTAGAGGTGGTCATAGTCGCGAAGGTGATTACCCAGCGCCAGAGCACCACGAGGTTGTTCACCCACGCTAATAACGAGAGAAGCGTCGCGATCGCTGACACTCCAGCAAAGACCAAGGTTAATTTCCGTTTATTCATAAATATCTCCGTATATCTCCCCGTGCCGGTACAACGTTTCCCCCATGAACAAATGAACGACTAATGAAGGGTTTACGATAACAGAAACGACGTGAGAGTAAAAGAGATTTCTGGCGAGGCGTAGTTTCGAAGAAATACGGACAGGACCGCCTGAAGGCGGAACTCCAAACCCAGATCTTCTGAAGGCACAAAAAAAGCGGCTGAAAAGCCGCTGAGATTAGTTAGAACGCTCACCGTCCAACGCTCAACGCTTAATTTTAAATTTCAGCGTTAAACGTTCATCGTTGAGCGTTTTTTATTACGCCATTGGGTAATCGAGGGCTTCGGGGATCATGATCTGGGTCAGTGCCTTGGCTGCGCGGTCCTTGGCGAGGCGTGAGCCTGCAAGGGAGGCGCCGAGCGCTGCCTGGAGCTTCAGGAACTCAGCCTGCGCTGCGCCTGTCTCATCCGCGGCATTGACATAGCCGTAGAAGATCTCTGCGCAGATACGGCCGACTTCGCCGGCGGCGCGTGAGGACTGGACATTTGAGAGATCCGTGAAGGTGTTCACATAGCCTTCGATCTCAGAACCTACGACGGGATGATCCGGACCCTTGACCACGAGCTCCTGCACGTCCATGAGGAACGAGCGGGCTGCGAGCAGCCAGGAGATTGCATCGGCCATCGGGAAGAGCACTCCGTGACGGGTGTTCTGGGCGAGCGGACGACCATTCGAGTCCTTGGCACTCTCAATGTGGGACCGCGTCCAACGCCAGAGTTCAAGGCCAGAGACCAGTGCGGCGGCGCCTGTCTCTGGCTTGGCCTTGGCCAGCGCGTCGAGTTCAAAGATCCAGGTGTCGAGCTGAGCCAGAAAGACCTCCATGTTCATGGTCACGCTGATCTGCCGGCGTTGAACCACTTCAGGGCCTTCGTAGGTGGCTTCGAGCTGAGCGTCGGTATATTTCTGGAAGAGGAAGCCTGGGCAATCTTCAGTGATGCCATAGCCGCCCATCATGCTGACCGCTTCGCGGAGCATGTTTCCGCCCCAGCCGGTGTCCCAGAGCTTACACGCCGGGCAGAGGACATTACAGACGGCGCTGTAGATGACGTACTGGACGAGGGTGTCAGCCTGGAGGGTTGCGATACGGGAATTGTCGCGTGTCGCTTCGGGCTGCTTGAGGAGTCCGAGCAACTCAACCGCATCGGTCTGAGGCTTCTTCAACGCCTTCATCAAGGTACGTCCGCCGGTGATACCCTGAGCCTTAAAGATCTTGAACATCTCCTCTTCAACAGGCGTCAGGAGGTCGAAATAACGGGTGGTTTCGAAACCGAGGGAGGTTGCCGCCTCGCCGGTCGCCCAGACATCGGCCAGACGGTGGAGTGCGTCCTCCTTCATCTGCAGACCGAGATCGTAGCGGGGGGAACCCTCTTCGATGCCCGCCGCGCCACGGAAACGGGTGCGGTGATAACGGATGACAGGCTCGACAGCGGAGAGCAGTTTGGCGGCGGTCATGATGCCGACGGTCACACGAGTCCGTGCGAAGACGGCCTCGATGATTTCGCTGTGGGTGAGATTGGGGATGATGACGCCATCCTTGATGGTGTAACCACCAATGATACGGCTGGCGGGAATCTTCAGGTTAAAGATTGGGTCATTGGTGTTGGAGAGCTGATGGACCATCTTCAGGGTCGGTGCGCCACGGTCGAAGATGCCTTCGTCACCCTCTTCGAGGATGACCATACAGGAGGACTTGATGCGGGAATCGCCTGTATCGACAGCAGCCGTGATAAAGTTGGCGACAGTCATGTTAGTGATAAAGCGGCCGCGCTTCTCCACGTGGAGCATTGGCTCCTGGCCGTCCTTCCACTCGGAGACTCTGAGCTTCCCGCAGAGCACGCCGGTGTCAACACCAACGTAGGGCAGGGGCTCTGTGAGGGCAAAGGCGCCACGCCATGTCTTGCGATCCTCGCCGGGCTGGGGAGGGCAGCAGAGCTTCATGTAGCGTTGCTTCTGTTCGGGCGTGCCCTTCTCAACGATAGGACCGAGAGCCAGATTGTTCACGAGGCTGGTCGTGGCTGCGCCGCCATCCACCCAGGCGATTTCAAAAGCAAGCAATGCCAGAGGAAAATTACGGGGACCTTCAAAAATACCGCCACATTCGGGATCGAGCCCGCCGGCAGTCACACCACAATCATCAAAAGCCTGATACATCTCATTTTTGGCGGCGGTCCATTCATGGGTGTTGCGTTCACCATTTGCCACAAGACGTGCTATAAGTCCGCGTGAAACGGAACGAGCGCCCATCACGGCCATCTGAATATCATACCGGTCTGAATAACGCCACATGATCTGGCGGATTTCATCGCCAGGCAACATCTTCATGGTTGGAGCTGTATCCAATTTAGTCATTGTAGTCCCTTGTTTTTAATTACTGCAAACGCCTTTTGCTTTTAAATGACAAAGTATAGCGAAATGTCATCTTAAAAATCAAGCTTAGAGCGTCAAAAAAATGAGGTAAAAAAATACTACACAAGCAATCCCTCAATATGTTAAACTTTAAGCCATGAAACTTAAGAGATCTTCTTTAGAAAGTTCAGCATCGAGCGATCCCAAGACGAGCGGGGCGTTTATTTCAGCTCGTCATCGTAATCCTGAAGATCAGGTGGCTGTGGTCACGCGTAAGTCGGACATGATTGGCGGCATTTGCGCTATTCTTGCGACGTTCATCTTGATTGCGACCGTAGCGTTCCTCTATTTGACCTGGGACGCTATCCGGTTTGCGTGAGCGACCTGTTGGAGGCATTGCTTTGATCACCCTGATGCGCAGATGGCTCTGGCGTCTGAGGAGTCTACTTTATTTGGCACCGACGGCCATTGTTTTGGTTGTCGCGTGTCTTTTTGTTTTTAGTGTCACCGCCATTGCATCGCATGTCGATTTTTATGGCCATTCATTCGCGGAAGCCATCTTTCCGTTGTTCGGACTAAACTGGACGTTTCTGACACAGGGCTTCTACTGGCAGCCTGTCACATACATTTTTCTGCATGGCAGTTTTTGGCATCTTTTCTTTAATGCCATCGTCATTCTCTTGTTTGGGTCAGGGGTCGAAACAGAGGTAGGCCCCAAACGTTTTGTCGTCCTATTTTTTCTCGGCGGCATTGTAGGGGGCTTGGGCTGGTTGGCGATGTTGGCACTCAGCCCCTATCTGCCGAACTTGCCAGACACGGCGGGATGGGTCCCCGACTGGCTCCGGACCGTGCTTCCCCAGACCACAGGGCAGGAAACGCTTGAAGGATCTATGTGCATCGGAGCCTCGGGAGCAGTCTTTTCGCTGATTGGAGCCTATGCGGCGATGTTTCCCAAACGGCAGGTGTATGTCTTGCTGATTGTTTTCCCCTTGCGTATCTCAGCCCGCTGGCTGGCGATTGTGCTTGGGCTCCTTACGATCGTTGAAGTGGTCTTTATCCAGGCGCAGGTGGCCTATTCAGCTCATGTGGTAGGTGGCTTGGCCGGCTATGCATATGGACTTTGGTTGAAAAAGCGAGGTTACTATGGTGACTGACATCATGAATGATCCGCGGGCAGTTGCCGCGGTCAAAGCGGCTCTTGAGGAGGATATCGGGACAGGCGATGCCACGACCTTGGCATTGGTTGATCCGAGGGTCATGGCGACAGGCGAGATCCTGGCGCGCCAGGCGTGCCGTGTCGCCGGTGCGACGGTCGCTGTGGCAGTGATGAAACGGGTGGAGCCCGGCCTTCAGGTCGAGATTTTGGTGCCAGATGGACAAGATGTCCAAAAAGGCGGTGCTATTCTGGCTATTCGCGGTAAAGCAGCTTCGATCCTAACCGCTGAGCGGACCGCCTTGAACTTTATGCAGCGGATGTGCGGCATTGCGACCCTGACGGCTCGATTTGTCGAGGCGGTGAGCGCGTATAAGACGATGATTCTGGATACGCGCAAGACCACGCCGAACATGCGCGTTTTTGAAAAATATGCTGTGACGTGTGGGGGCGGGACCAACCATCGCTTCGGCCTCTATGATCGCGTGTTGATGAAGGACAACCATCGCAAGCTCTGGAAGGGGGGCGATCCTGACCGGCTGGACTTGGCTGTTGAAGCCTCACGAAAGGCTTTCCCCTCCTTGGCTGTGGAAGTAGAAGTCGAGAGTGTTGAAGAGTGCAAGAGCGCGTTGCGTGCGAAGCCCGAGTGGATCATGCTCGACAACATGGATTGTGAGACCATGCGGACGTGCGTAGCCCTCTGTAAAGGCATCTCTCTGACAGAGGCTTCGGGGGGTATTACCCTCGAAAGGGCTTGCGCTGTTGCAGCAACCAGGGTGGATGCCATTTCGCTCGGCTGTCTGACCCATTCGGCGGGATCCATTGATTTGTCGCTCGAATGGCAGGTTGTTTAAAGGAAACGAATAGGTTATGAAGTTGAAAACAGTGTTGGCCCTGAGTCTGCTCATGTCTGCTGCCTGTCCGGTGTTGTCCTTGACGCCGAGTGAGCTGATGTGTGATCTGCTGGCCAAGCCGGGGTGGGTTCCAGTTTCTGACGCAAATCCCCTGTTTTCGTGGTGTTTTAAAGATGGGGAACAGGGTGATTGCCAAACAGCCTACCAGATACAAGTGGCGACTTCCACAGCCAGTTTTAGGGCTGAAAGTCCAGACTTGTGGGACTCCGGAAAGGTCATCTCCGGTCAGTCCCTCTTTGTAAAGTATGCGGGTGAGCAGTTGCCGATGAACACCTCGGTCTGCTGGCGGGTCAGGGTATGGGATCGCGACGGGCGTGTAGGGGAGTGGTCGCTGGCCGTCTCCTTTCTGACGGCTGTTGAACTGGGGGAGAATCAGGTGGTCCGTTATCCCTTGAAACAGACCAAGGTTAAGCCAGTCTCGATCACGACCAACAGTGAGGGCCGGGTCTTTGTTGATTTTGGTAAGGCCGCCTTTGGTTGGTTGGAGCTGACGCCGCAGAGCCATGAACGGTATGCGGGTTCCTTTATCATGCATGTGGGCGAGAAGGCTTCAGGACAGACCGTGGACCGTAAACCCGGCGGAACCATCCGCTATGCCCGCGTCGCCGGAGCCTTGACCCAGCCTTCGGTTTATAGGCTTCCGTTCCTAGCGGATGGCCGGAATACCAATGAGAAGGCCGGTGCCATTGCATTGCCGCCGGAAATCGGCGTGATCATGCCGTTCCGATATGTCGAAGTCGAAGAGACGCCCTTCCCGATTACCCAGGAGTCCCTGCAGCAGGTTGCGATCACCTATCCGTTCGATGATAAGTCATCAGCCTTCGTCAGTAGCGACCGGACCCTTGACCGTGTCTATTCGTTTTGCAAGTACAGCATCAAGGCGACCACGTTTGCAGGGGTCTATGTGGATGGCGACCGTGAGCGGATCCCGTATGAGGCCGATGCCTATATCAACCAGCTCGGCCATTACTGCGTGGACCGCGAATTTACCCTCGCCAGGTACAGCCATGAGTATCTGGTCATCCATCCGACATGGCCTACCGAGTGGAAACAACACTCGATCATGATGGCCTGGGCGGACTGGATGTATACAGGGAATACGCAGTCGTTGCGCCGGCAGTACAACACATTAAGACGTGAGAAGGCCCTGCTGAATCATGCGCGTCCCTCGGATGGATTGTTAGTCACCTCCCGTGATAAGAATCCGGAGAAGCCTGAGATCCGTGACATTGTTGACTGGCCGGCCGCAGAACGCGACGGTTTTGATTTTAAACCTGTCAACACCGTGGTTAATGCGTTCTACTGCCTGAACCTTTCACAGTTGGCGGAGATGGCGCTTGCTGTAGGGAAGACCAATGAGGCGGCTGTCATTCGCGCGTTAGGCGCGCACGTGAGAAAGTCCTTCCATGAGACCTTCTACGACATGAAGCGGGGCTGCTATGTGGATGGAGAGGGGAGCACACATGCATCCCTCCACGCCAATATGTTGCCGCTTGCTTTTGGCCTAGTTCCGGAGTCCGAGCGCGAACGTGTGGCTAACTTCGTGGTCTCGCGTGGCATGGCGTGTAGCGTCTATGGGGCTCAATACCTGTTGGAGGCGCTCTTTGAGGCTGGACGTGAGGAGGTGGCGATCGCGTTGATGACGAGTCAGGCCGAACGGAGCTGGGTGAATATGATGAAGGAGGGTTCGACCATCGCTCTGGAGGCCTGGGGGCAGAAATACAAGTCGAATCTCGACTGGAACCATGCGTGGGGAGCTGCTCCAGCCAATATCATTCCGCGTTATGTGCTGGGCGTCCGCCCCTTGACGCCTGGCTTTGGAAAGGTGCTGATTCGTCCTCAATCAGCCTCCTTAGATGTTCAAGGCATTGTCCCGACGATCCGTGGCCCCGTGACCGTCGGTGTACGCCAGGAAAAGGATCGCTACTACAAGCTGATGATCGAGATCCCTATAAACATGACTGCCCGTCTCGAGTTGCCGCCTTTGCCTGTAAGGGATGGCGAACTGACCTTTGATGGACATGACGCCAAGCCGGTTTTTAAGGATGGTCGCCTCTTGTTTGACAATGTGGAATCCGGAAGGCACACGATTGTGTGGACGGCGAAGTGAGGCAGGAGAATTGCCGCCCTGGGTGGCGCAGTGGCAGTTGGCAGTTAAACCCCTGGAACAAACAGAAGGGGAACTTTTTAGGAACCTCTATAGGGTGACACTGCCTGGGACCGCGGACACTCCTGTCCGCCAGAGAAAGTTATTTGCCATGGATACAGGGAACTGTAACAGAGGTTGGTGAGCGGATTGGAGTTTGACAATGGTCGTGAAGACAAGATAGGTTGGCGGACAGGAGTGTCCGCGATCCCAGGTTTGAAGCTATATACTAGGTTCCGAGTTTTCAGTCGGAGCTACGGGCTGCGTGAGCGCGTGGGTGCCACTGAGCAATGCGACGACTTGCTGTTGGACCTCACCCAGGCGATCTAGGCGCAATTTGGGATCCAGTACGATAAAGGTGTCGCCACTGCGGCGATGCTCGTACACACGCAGGATGCCGCCACTTTCATGGGGCTTTGCATCGCGTTCGACGAGAATTTTGCCACGTTCCAGCATGACGGCAAGAACATAAACCACCTGACTCATGGCTGGGTCTTCAAGGGTGATCAAGTGGCGGAGCAACTCTTCTGCATTCTCTTTTTTGACGTGCTCTACTTTTTGCGAAGCAGGTGCGGGGGTCTCATAGATGCCTTCCCAGGCGCTAAAAGGTTCCCAGTCCCGTTCGAGGTTCTTCCAGCACTCAGCATGGCAATCCATGCGTTCGTAACCTTCAGGTGTCTCGCGTAAAACAGAGACACAGGGGCCCTTATCGACGAGGGGTTGGTTACAAATCGTGCAGACGTGCCCTCTTGGGCGTATATTCCATTCCTGTGCCATAGGGGAGGGGTATAAAGATGGAGCGGGCGATGGGAATCGAACCCACGTAAGAAGCTTGGGAAGCTCCTATTCTGCCATTGAATTACGCCCGCAGAAAGTGTTGAGTTACAGTATCAAAAGTGGGTCTGTTTTGGAAAGCAGAAAAATAGCCGAAAAAAAATAGTTGATTCGGCTTGCACTCACTCCCCCTGATTTGCTACATTACGCACCTATTTCGCTCCCATCGTCTATCGGTTAGGACATTAGGTTTTCATCCTAGTAAGCGGAGTTCGACTCTCCGTGGGAGCGCCACTTTAAAGCCGTGCGTGTAAACGTGCGGTTTTTTATTTTGATCGTGAATTGCTGGTTTGACATGGATGTGCCACTTATTTTATTATAAGCACCTTCAAAACTAACGAGGTTTATCATGCTTGACGCATCTGACTTACGCAAGGGACTTAAAATTCAGCTCGATGACGGACAACCGTACATTATCACCGACTTTGATTTTAGCAAGCCAGGCAAGGGTCAGGCTATCTATAACTGTAAGATGAAGAACATGTTGACAGGCTCAACCATGAGCCGCAGCTTCCGCTCAAACGACCGCTTTGAAAAGCCGGAACTTCTTCAGAAGATTTTGCATTTCTCCTATGAGAATGCAGGGCAGTTTATTTTTCAAGATGAGAATTATGATGAGCTCGTGATTAGCGAAAGCGTTCTCGGACGTAATAAATTCTTCCTGATCGACAATATTCAAGTGGATGCACTTTTCTTCAACAATGAGGTGATCGAAGTCGAACTGCCCAACTTGGTGGAGCGCAAGGTTCTGAAGTGTGAAGCAGGCGCCAAGGGTAACACCGCAGCTGGTAAGGTGATGAAGCCTTGCACAGTGGAAGGCGGTTACGAGGTGGCTGTCCCCTTGTTCGTGAATGATGGCGACACAATTCGTATTGATACGCGCACAGGCGAGTACGCCGATCGCGTCTCAGGTCGCTAGAG
>CAYWNP010000062.1:0-15147 GCA_964459675.1 uncultured Akkermansia sp.
GGACGTGCAAGCTGTATGCACTCTCTGACAATCTTCGCATCTATCAGAATGCCGATAGGACTATGCCTATATCCCAATGGTATCAGGTCACGGCTTCCCAGACCGTCTACGTCGAAGGGCTCGTCTCAAGTTCAACAACCGAGGTGGACTACGTGGACTGGAAGATGGAGGGCCTTACTGATGACGGTACAGGCGGGCTTGTTGCGACAAACTATATCGTGCGAAGCATCTATACCGTGATTGACCTCCAGGCCGCGCCTGTGCGCTTAGAGCCCGTAACAGTTGCCGCAAACGAACAAGGGCTGATTCTCAATCCCTGTGGCGTTGGAACCAATGGGTTAGCTATGTACAAGGTTGATGTCGTACCTGCGGGGATTGTGCCTGATAGTGCCATCCACTGGAGTATCGCCTCGGGGGATGTAAGTTTCTATCAGGGTTATAACACTGGGCGGACGGCGATCATCCGAGGAGGGGATACGCCCGACTCTGATTTCAAACTAGAAGTTACAGTGGACGGATTGCCCTCCACCTACAAGCCCTATATTCAGGGTAAGGTACTTAAGCCCACAAACGTGCTGATACGCGCTTACATTATTTGCGATTCCAACGGGGTTTCGGCGGTTAGTAATAGCACCATAAACGATTGGATCGCTGAGGCTAATCGTATCTATAGGCAGGTGGCGGTGACGTTTACGCTAGCAAGCGTCAGCTCTATTACGAATCAAATTTGGTTTGATGTAGAAAATGCGGAGGAATTTTACCAAATGACCTCGTACACAAATCTGACGGGAGGAATAGAGCTATATTGCGTTTCTGATATTACTGGCGCGAACGGGATGCACTCCGATTTGAGACTGTCCTATGGTGATTCAAGACGCGGGTTGGCTGTAAAGGCAGAGGCAACCCCGCAGACACTCGCGCATGAGATCGGCCATACGTGTGGTCTTTTCGACATGTATGACTACGATCCAGGGGATGGGTTGGTTTCAGAAGACAAGACATATCCACAGAATTGGAGCGGAGGAACAGATACGGGTTATCATCCACCATCGCTCGTGTATCGTGATCTTACTTATAGAGTTCTCATGAGTGCCCCTCAAGAAACAACGACAAGAGGGGACATCCCTCTTTACTATCTTACCGGGCTATTAAACACTAACAGGATTCCAGCAAGTGTTGGCCTCAATCAAATGTATTTAAATGAATTAAAACACTGAAATGGAGGATTCAATGAAAGTATTTACCAGTATTACCATGTTTTGCCTAATGTCAATTTCGGTGTTTGCTGCGCAAATTATTGAGGATGCAACGCTCAGCAGACATTTGCAGCAAAATTTTGTTGCTGATGAAAGTATGACTTGGGAAAAAATAGACGGGTTCAAAGAGCGGTTTGCGGTCACAGACGATCAGCTTTACCGTGTTCTGATGAGCATCTACCGCGATGCCGAAGAAAAGCGTCTAACTCACGTGCCTAAAACACCGGGGGGGAACAATAATAAGAGGAAAATCGAGGGAGTGCTAAGTTGGCTTCCGAAATGTGGCGACATTCCAGTTAAAGAGTTCCTGATGGATTATGCGGGGACGCTTGAAAATGATTCATGGTTACGTCGAACAGCTATTCTCTCTTATCTCAGGGAGGCAGATGCAACGGAATCTAAGAACACGCTGTTCCGTTTTCTTGTCGAAGGGGAACGAATGAATTCCTTGGAGAGATTGTCAATCTATGAGTATGCAAGAATGGTTTACGACGGAGCTTCGCCTGAAAAGAAAGCTGCAATCCTCGCTGCGCTCCTTGCTTCTGCGAACAGAGAAGAAGGTAAAATCGAATTCATGAAGGTTGATAAAATTCTCGCGGAGAGGAGTGCGGCTTATCGGTACTCTCGTGAACGCCTTGCTATGCTTGAACGTCACAGCCTAGCACCTCCGACAACTAATCTTTACACAGACAGGGACTTGAAGGCGGCGCTTCAGGAATGTCGAAAGTATAAGACACATACAAACATCAGCACAAACCTAGCTGCCCTGAAAACGAGGAACTTCAACCTGCCACTGCCCGCTGGTGCGACGAACGAGCTGACTGATCCCGTCCCGGTTCCGCCAGAGGTTGAATTTGTAAAAGTTGTGGATGACAGCAAGGACCCCGTCTCTATGGAAGTCATTGTTATTGTTTTGCTTTTAGCCACGGCTGGTTTTTCTGTATGGAAATCAAGAAAAAGCAAGCATCAGTAAGTTCAGTGACTAGTTGAGAGTTCGGCCCGGAAACACCTGAGTGAGGTCGTTTTTCACCTTTCCCCATTCAAATTGAAATGGTATTGTATGCATGACGTTTGTCTAAGGGTGAGATCTGTTTTTTGTTCAGTGGACAGACTGTTCGAAGGAAGGTGAATGACAATGACGGCACGGGAGTTTATTATCAAATGGAAGCAGGTCGAACTGAAGGAGCGTTCGGCTGCCCAGGAGCATTTCATTGACCTCTGCCATTTGGTTGGTCATCCCACGCCCGCAGAGCTTGACCCTACAGGTGAAAGCTTCTGCTTTGAGCGCGGCGTCTCCAAGCATGGCGGCGGGGACGGCTTCGCGGATGTCTGGAAGAAGGGTTTCTTCGGATGGGAGTACAAAGGTAAGCACAAAGACCTGAATGCTGCCTATAACCAGCTCCTCCTCTACAGGGATGCGCTTCAGAGTCCGCCACTGCTTGTCCTGTGCGATCTTGACCGGATCATCATCCATACCAATTTTACCAACACGGTCTCCACTCGACATGAAATACCGCTCGCCGAGATAGGTGAACCCCGTAGCCTCGAAATCTTGCGAGCACTCTTCTTCTCTCCTGATAAGCTGCGTCCGGGTCAAACCAGCGAGGCTGTTACTAGATTGGCCGCTGAAAAGATTGCGGACATCGCGGAGTCCATGCGTAAGCGGAATCTGGACGCTCACGCAGTAGCCCACTTTCTGGACCGCGTGGTCTTCTGCATGTTCGCAGAAGACATCGGCTTACTGCCCACCGCGATCTTTACGCGCATCGCGCAGACCGCAGCAAAGGAGCCTGACCGCTTTTGTTTACTCGTTGGCAGCCTCTTCAAGTCCATGTCAACCGGTGGCGATTTTGGCGTGGACCGGATCAAATATTTTAACGGCAGTCTCTTTGACCAGGCGGATGTGCCAGTTCTGACCGCCGATGAAGTGAGTCGCATCGTCGCTGCGGTGTCCATGGACTGGAGCGCGGTTGATCCGACCATTTTTGGGACGCTCTTCGAGCGCGGCCTCGACCCCTCCAAGCGTTCCCAGCTCGGGGCACACTTCACAGGTCGTGAGGATATTTTGCTACTGGTCAACGCGGTGATCATGGATCCCCTGCGCAAGGAGTGGACCGAAACCCGCGAAACGGTCTCCTGCCTGCTGGATACGGGCAAGAAAAAGCGTGATGATAAAAGCGAAAAGCGTGAACTCTCCTCCTCCGCGTTAAAGAAGGCGAGGATGGAGTCCTCAAGCCTCTTGCACGGCTATCTCGTATGGCTCCAATCCGTCAAGGTGCTCGACCCCGCCTGCGGTAGCGGCAACTTCCTCTATGTTACGTTGCAAGCGTTGAAAGACCTTGAAAAAGAGGTTATTGTCTTTTCGATGGACAACGGACTGGGCTCCTATATCCCGCTCGTCGGGCCGTGGCAGCTCTACGGAATTGAACTTAATCCCTACGCCCATGATCTCGCCCAGATGACCGTCTGGATTGGTTGGCTACAATGGCTCAAGCTTAACGGTTTTGGCTCCCCACAGGAACCCATCCTCCGCGCCATCCCTGCAAACTTCCAGTGCCGTGATTCAATCATGAGCGGCCGTGACTTCGGTGAAGTTTCCGAACCCGACTGGCCCACCGTGGACTTCATCGTCGGAAATCCGCCATTTCTCGGAGGAAAGATCATGCGACGAGAGTTGGGCGATGAGTACATGAAGAACCTATTTTCTCTTTGGAAAGACCGTGTACCCGCAGAAGCGGATCTTTGTTGTTACTGGTTTGAAAAAGCGCGTGCGCAAATAGCGAACGGCAAATGCAAACGTGCAGGACTGCTGGCTACCCAAGGAATACGTGGTGGAACCAACCGCGAAGTTCTTAAGCGCATCAAGAAGAGCGGCAACATATTTTGGGCGATTTCCGACCGCGACTGGATACAAGATGGAGCCAATGTGCATATCAGCATGATCGCTTTTGATGATGGCAAAGAGCACTCCTGTATTCTTGATGAGCAGCCTGTTAAATCGATAAACGCTAACCTGACAACGTCGTCTGACTTGACAACAGCCTCTATCCTCTTAGAAAACAAAGGTATCTTCCTTCGTCCGCCTGAGAAAGGTGGTTCATTCGAATTGACGGAGGAAGTGGCAATTGCGATGCTGAGGTGCCCCAATCCACATGGCTTGCCAAACTCGGATGTTCTTCGCCCGTGGACGAATGCGGAGTTGCTCGTCAAAACTCGGCAAAATCTATGGATTATTGATTTTTCTCCGGATGTGTCAAGACAGGATGCCTCTTGTTATGAAAAACCGATGGCTCACATAATTGAACATGTAAAGCCCGAGCGAGAACAAAACAGGGACGAGAAATTGCGAAAGTTATGGTGGTTACACAGGCGGACAGGGGAAGGTGTGCGCACAGCATCTATGCACTTCTCGCGTTTATTGTGCACTCCACGTGTTTCCAAGTATCGCATCTTTACATGGATCGATTCGATTGTCGAACCGGATACCGCCACGTATGCCTTTGCCCGCGATGACGACTACTTTTTTGGAATTTTGCATTCACATTTTCATGAAGTCTGGGCGTTGGAACAAGGTACGGTATTGGGAGGTAACACTCCTCGTTACACGCCGACAACTTGTTTTGAGACCTTCCCTTTCCCTGCGCCAACAGAGGAGCAACGTTCTTCTATAGCGGCGGCAGCCCGTGAACTGAATGCTTTACGTGAGCGCTGGCTAAATCCACCTGAGTGGACAACAACTGAAATCTTAGACTTTCCTGCGACCGTTGATGGACCCTGGCGGCATTATATTACGAAGCCAACAGAGATAACAATTTTACATGAATCCAATGAAGGGTGGACACCTCGCGACATCTATGAGGCTGATCGATCTGTTCGACTCGCAAGAGACGCAGCCCGTCAAATGGCCCAATATCAAGCAGGGCTCGGTATTGCACATTATCCACGCCTGGTGCCGCGTGATGAAGACTGCGCAAAGCGTTTAAAAGACCGTACGTTGACGAAGCTTTACAATGTGCGGCCTCAATGGCTTACGGACTGCCATACCCGCCTCGATGCCGCTGTTGCCACTGCCTACTGTTTCCCGCCTGACCTGTCCGATGAGCAGATTCTTGCTCGGCTCCTGGAACTCAACCATGAGCGAAAGATGCAAGAAGCTATAAAATAGGGCGATGGACAAACAAAGTAAGGCTTTGGCAGAGCAAGAAAACCCTTTCTGGATATAGGGGGTCTAACTAGCTTTGTCAATTGACGAAAAGTGTAAAATTGGACCTAAAGAAAGATTTCATTTTTTCCGAAAATATAATAAGATAAAAGCTGAAATAGGGGGAGGAATGAAGAATTTATTTTCGTGCATTTTTACTATTGCCATTGGCAGTGTTGCGCTCGTTTCAGAATTAAAGGCAGAGAATCTAAAGGGCGTTGACGTTCCTCCGTCTGGGGGCTCTAAACTCAATGTCCTCTTCTTCACGGCGGATGACATGAATTTTGATTCAAGCAATGTCTATGGTTGTAAGATCAAGGGTTTAACCCCCAACCTGGACCGCCTCGCGGCAGAGGGGCTTCGCTTCCAGTATACCTACTCGACTGTCGCGGTCTGTCAGCCCGTTCGTCAGACCATGCAGTGCGGACTCTACCCGCATCGCAGCGGCTCCATGGGCTTCTTCCCGTTGAACCCCCACGTACGAACCTTAAATCAGCAATTACATGATGCCGGATATCTCATCTCGATGTATGGTAAGATCAATCACCATCGGCCGATAGCGAAGTTCTGCGTGGATGATCCGATTGATGGCATCAGCCGTCGCCCATCCAAGATGGCTGAGGCGACACGGGCCTTTTTGCGCCGGGCGAAGCAGGAGGGGCGCCCCTTCTTCCACAACGTCAACTGCTATGACCCGCATCGCCCCTTTATCGGCATGAAGGGACCGGAAGATCTCGCCGAAGGCGAAGTCCCGAGCCGTTATATCAAGGCTGAAGAGATCACGGAGGTCCCTGGTTTTCTGGAGGACCTTCCGGAGGTTCGGAGGGAAATAGCGGGGTACTACACCAACGTCCGGCGACTGGATGATGCGGTCGGGGCGGTGCTCAAGGTCCTGGAAGAAGAGGGGTATGCCACGAACACGCTCGTGATGTTTTATGGCGGCGATCATGGGATGTCCTTCCCCTTCGGAAAATCGAATGATTATGAGAATAGTTCGCGGGGCGCCTTGATCATCCGATGGCCCGGGGTGACAAAACCGGGTAGCGTGGACCGCGACCATCTGGTCTCGACCATCGATTTTACGCCGACGTTCCTGGATGCGGTCAAGCTTCCGCAAATTCCAAATATGGATGGACGATCCTTCCTGCCCGTGATTCAAGGGAAAACCTTGCCAGGCTGGGACAGAGTCTTTACAGAATACAATGCTGCGTATGGGAACCGCTGGATCCCCATGCGCTGTATTCGTACGAAGACCGCCTCTTATATCTGGAATCCGTGGAGCGATGGCAAGATGACCTATCACGCCGAGAACATGGCCGGGCTCACATGGAAAGCGATGGTTGCCGCCTCTGCTACGAACACCGCGATTAAGGCCCGCACCGATTTTTATCTCTATCGTGTGCCTGAGGAGTTTTACGATCTGACCTCCGACCGTTTTGAGCGCACAAACCTGATCAATGATCCGTCCCGGCAGGCTGAAATCGAGTCCATGCGAAAAGAGCTGCTCGCTCTGATGCGCAGGACGGCTGATCCCTTTGCTGAGGCTTTTGTTCAGCGTGAGAAAAGAGAGCTGACGGCAGAGGTTATCAAGAAGTTGAAAGAAGAGTATGGAAAAAAGGGGAGTGAGAAATGAGCAATCGTTTTTTTGATGTCTGTTTCTTGTTTGTCGGATTGACCTTTCTCTTCCAGGGATGTACCTCTTCCGAGCCGTCAGGTCAGCCCTCTCTAAGCACGCAGTCAACAGGCTCGAGTGAGCCGACTTCTCTGGGGTCTCGTACCCTTCTGTTGGTTTCCATGCCCGAAGAAGCCTCTTGGCAGGATCTGGCCTTCTTGGCTGCTGTACCTGCGGCAACCCGTGTCAACAAAGGCGCCCCAGCCTTGGTTACGCTTGATGCCGCCGCCACACTTACCCCGGAGCTCCTCGACTATGTCCGCCGCTATCAGCCGACGCGCGTGGTTATGCTGGCGAATCCTTCCAAAGAGCTTAACATCAATGGAAACCCCAGTGAAGTGCTCAAGGTCGCATCTGCAGAAGAGGGCGCCTGTCTTCTGAGTTCAACCTTCTGGAAAACCTCTGATACGGTTGTGCTCTGCCCCACCAATAGTTATGAGTCGGTTCTTGTTGCCGCCCCTCTGGCGGCGCGCTTGCAAGCTCCTTTGCTTTTTATGGATGCGCAAGGGGTGTCGAAACAGACCTTGCGAGAAATCAAAAGGCTGAAGGCGAAAGAGTTGGTGGTTGTTGGACGTCCCCCTTGGGGACGCGTCCCCTCACTGCAGCAGGCGTGTAAGCAGGTCACCGTACTCTTGTCGGCCCGAGATGTCATGGTGTGGCTGACAAAACGTGGTATCAAGATATCCTATTTGGCGGCGGTCAATCCCTTGGACCGCGAAAAGACGGTGATCAAAAAGCTCTCCCTTTCGGGTGCGTTGCTGGCTGCAGGACGTCAAGGACTTGTGGCTCCTCTGCGGTACGAGGTTGAGTGGAAAAAACCCTTCAGTGGGACGGAGATCAAAGGGGAGTTGCCTGCGGGGATTTCAAACTCTGGCAAACTTCATAAGCAGGGCGATATTGTTCTTAATAAAAAATCATATTCCTTTGTCTATACCAGTAATGAGAAAAATCAGGACCGTCGGGTCAAGATCGATTTTAATCGAGATGGCAGCTATGACGGAGAAGGAGAGGGGCCTTTCTTCACAGGCGATCTGTTGGAGCTCAACGGTAAGCGCTATGCCCTGACCTTGGGCGGTGGCAACAACGAGACAGTCAAGCCTGCGGAGGTTCATCTGACGTGGCCTCAGGCCGAGACGCTGGCGGATGATTTACGGGAGTATTACAACGCGCTCGGAACGGCGCCTGAACATCTCTGCCTGGTGGGTTTTCCGGATGCGATCCCCCAGGCCATCGCCGGCAAGGGCGGTGTGGTGCAGGAGCTCGCCACGGACCTTCCCTACTCCAATGCGGATGATGACCTCTTTGCGGATATCGGGGTGGCGCGGGTCATCGGCGAGAACGTCCACTTTACATCACTCTTTGCCAGCCGGGTGCTGACCTACTCGCAACTGCTCAGCCCGGAGTGGATGGATCGCGTCTGCCAGGCCCGCTGGGAGAACACCTATGCGAAACAGTTTGAGAATGTCGGCTTCGAGGCCTCTTTTCTCCACGGCCGCGAACATTTGAAGTGGCTGGTCCCTCCGGTTGACGGGAAGAAGGGGAAGCGAGCCATGACCTTTGATCAGGAGTCGCCCCTGGCGCGCTGCGTAGCATGGACGCACATGGATCACTCGTGGTGGCATGAATTGGGTTCTACGTTCGGATGGGATGCCGAGGTACTGCTTGCACCTGTGGTCGTGGAGTCTGGCGGTTGCCTGACCGCGGCGCTGGATCGCGAGCCCGATTATCGTTCCGTGGTCGCGCGTCTTCTGCGTAAAGGAGCGGTCTCCTTTTCCGGAAATGGACGCGAGGGGGTTGCGGCGCAGGAGCTTCAACGCATGGAGTTTTGGAATGGCGTTCTGACCGGTGAGACGCTTGGCCAGGCACACCGGCGTTCCATCAACAGCGCGCTGGTGACGATCCTGGACAAGAATCAGGAAAAGGGAGGCGATTATTGGTATCAGGTTCGTATTCGGACGCAGTTTGGCGATCCTGCCTTTAAGATGCGGATTCCTCAGGCTCCCCGCTCGGCGCCTGGTCACGTGAGCGTGGCAGGCAAGCGAGTCACGGTTCATGCGCCGGCTCAGTGGTCGATCGAGAAGATATTTGTACCCGAAGATTGGAAGGAGTGGAAAGATAAAGACCTTTTTGCCTTGAGGGGTGCAGGTACTTACGCGCGCCGCGCGTGGTGCGGTCTGCAGTATGACAAGGAGGAGACCTTCATGACTGCCTCCTTCACGACACGTGGACATCTCATCGCAATCAAGCAGGTGCAGACCCTGCCCAAACCACTTGGATGGAACGGCGCGTATTATGTGGATGAACATGCCGACGGTTCGCGTACCTATCGCTGGTCGGTGCGCATCGCAGATTTTGATCAAATCAAGGGTATCATGGTCAATGCGGTTGAACGGATCGACTATGATATCGAATATGAGTAAGCAGGAGTGACACGATATGAAACGAAGAGACTTTCTTTCACTGACAACGAAGAGCGTGGCGGCGAGCACCGTCTTTCCCTCTTTTGCTATTGGCAAGCCAGGACGCTCGGCAAACAGTAAGCTTAACATCGCCTTCATCGGTTCCGGAGGCTGGATTGCACGTCAACCCTACGAGCAGGGGTGCAAGGACGAAAATCTGGTTGCCTTCTGTGACGTCGACAGGGCGTGCTGCGCGGAGAACATGAAGAACTGGCGCAAGGATCAACCCTTCTTCGAGGATTTCCGGGTGATGCTTGACAAGATGCACAAGGAGATCGACGCTGTCGTGATCTCGACACCTGACCACACCCATTTTGCGGCGACCTTGGCGTGCATGGAGCGCGGTATTCATGTCTACACGCAGAAACCCCTGACGCATAATATCTGGCAGGCGCGGACGTTGCAGAAGGCCAAGCACAAATATAAGGTCATGACGCAGATGGGCAATCAGGGCCATGCGGGGGCCGGTATCCGCAGGTCGGTGGAGGCTTACCGTGCAGGCTTGATCGGAGAGGTCACCGAAGTCTTTGCAGGGAACGACGGTCCTGAAATGGGCGGCACCCATTTTTGTAATCCCACCGCCCTGCCGCTACCCGTGTCACCGATTCCAGACACGCTCAACTGGGATCTTTGGGTGGGCCCCCAAGCGATGCGCCCCTTCTGGTCGGAGTATCTGCCTAAGAAATGGCGCGCGGTCTATGATTTCGGTAATGGTACACTCGGCGATTGGGGATGTCATACGCTGGACACACCTGTCTGGGCGCTGGATCTGGACGCACCCACCAAGATCGAGTGTCTCCAACGCGAGAAATCGCTGGATGGCATTATTCCGACCAGTAGCCATCTGCAGTACCTCTTTCCCGCAAAAGGCTCGCGCGGCCCCGTGAAGCTCCATTGGTTTGACGGTCCCCAGGATTTCAAGACGGAAGGACGGATCGACAAGTTTGGTGTGGAACACGCACGTAGCATGGGCCGTTCCTGCTGGATGGTCGGCTCGAAGGGGCTGATCGGCTGTGGGTCCCATGCAGGAGAGCCGGCAATCATGCCGACGGATGTTCGTAATGGTTGGAAGGCGAAGCCGCCGGCCGAGACGATCTCGCGCGTCGAGGGCGGACCCTTCAAGGAATGGCTAGCCGCTATCAAAGGTGCTGGCCCCGAGCCGGGGTCAAACTTTGATTATGCTTCCAAGTTGACGGAGATCTCGTTACTGGGTGTCCTGGCTCAGCGGTTTCATACCACCATCGAGTGGGATGCAAAAGAAGGTAAGATTACGAATCACGACGAGCTGAACGCCTTTGTGAAGGAGCCCGTGCGGGAGGGATGGTCTTGCGGTGAAGAATTATGGAGGAATGGATGATGAAATTGCGTTATTGCGTTATTGCCTTATTGCCTTATTTTAAATTCGACGTTGGATGTTCGATGTTGGATGTTCAATGTTCAATGACGGCGATTCGCCGTCCCTCCCAAAAACTCCGTGATCTCTGTGCCTCTGTGAGAAATACAGCAATTGTAATATTTCTTTCCTCCTCGACAGTGTTTGCTGCGGGGGACAAAAATATCAAGACGTGGACGGATCCGGAACTCGCACTGAAGGAGGATCCTGATTTCGCGCTTCAGGGTGAATATCTGAGCCAAAACAGTGCTTCGCCCTTGGGCGTGCAGGTTGTGGCTTTGGGTAACGGGCAGTTCGAAGCCTACCTGCTAAAGGGCGGGTTGCCGGGTGCTGGCTGGGTTTCAGGGAACGCACGCACCCTTTTAAAAGGTACCCGTGCAGGCTCGGACGTTGTCTTTGCAGATACGAACAAAATGGTTTCCGCCAAGCTCGTGACTGGCCACTTTTTAATGACAACCACGGACGAAACTCCGCTTCCGCGTATCGTGCGGACCAGCCCTACGCTCGGCGCGAAGCCGCCGCAAGGCGCAGTCGTTCTCTTTGACGGCACCTCGGCCGAGCAGTGGGAGCAGGGGAAGTGTGAGAATGGCCTCTTGCTTGCGACCAGTTGCACGACAAAGAAAACGTTCAAGAGTTACTCGCTCCATCTGGAGTTCCGGACACCCTACATGCCGACTGCGCGCGGACAGGAGCGGGGCAACAGCGGGGTTTATCACAGTGGACGCTGGGAGACGCAGATTCTTGACTCCTTCGGACTTGAGATCAGGGATAACCATTGCGGTGGTATCTATTCCATCTCCAAGCCACTCCTGAATATGTGCCTGCCGCCGCTCGCATGGCAGACGTATGATGTAGACTTCAAGGCTGCAACCTTTGATGCCGAGGGCAAGCGGACCGCTTGGCCGCGCATCACCGTGAAACTCAATGGCGTGCTGGTGCATGAGGATCTGGAACTCAGTAAAAACTTCACCACCTCCGCGCCGATTTCAAGTACGCTCGCCTCGCCGGAGGGGCCCGTCCATCTGCAGAATCACAAAAATCCAGTCGTCTTTCGTAACATTTGGTTAATTGAGGGAAAATAATAGAGAGGTATTACGTATGTCTGAATCACAGAAGGTATCATCGGAGTTTGTCGCAAAAATAAGAGAACGTGTCGCCACGGTCGTCGTGGGCCAGGATGAGGTGGTTGAGCGGATGTTGATCGCGCTCTTCACCGGTGGCCATCTCCTCTTGCAAGGCGTGCCAGGTGTGGGCAAGACACTTCTGGTCAATGCTGTCGCGAAGGCGATCTCGCTCTCCTTCTCGCGCGTCCAGTTTACGATTGATATGCTGCCCAGCGACATTGTGGGTTCTGAAATTCTGGATCAGTCCAAGGGAAGCTTCAGGATTCACAAGGGTCCTGTCTTTACCAATCTCCTGTTGGCTGACGAAATCAACCGCGCCGCGCCTAAGGTTCAAAGCGCGTTGCTGGAAGCCATGCAAGAACGCAAGGTCACGATCGGCAATACGACCTATCCGTTGCCGTTGCCCTTCCTTGTGATCGCTACGCAGAATCCGATTGAACAGGCCGGAACCTTTGAGTTGCCGGAAGCCCAGCTCGACCGGTTTATGCTTTGCCACCGACTGGATTATCCGACGCTGACAGAGGAGGAAGAAATCTTGAACCGTCAGCTCTCGATGGGACTCCGGACAGATGAGCGGGGGGCTGTGCCGAAAACAGCCTTTGATATGATCAAAGATGAACCCTGTTGCAGCGTGGATGATCTGACGCAGGGTATGGCCGCTGTTCAGAAAATTTATGTGAGTGAGGTCTTTATCCGTCATTGCGTGGAGATTATCCGGAAGACGCGCAAACATCCCGCTCTGGAAGTCGGCGCATCCCCGCGTGCCGCCATGGCGTTGGTTCAGGCCGCGCGGGCCCGGGCCTATATCCTTGGACGCGACTACGTGATCCCCGAAGATCTGCTGGCCTTGGCCGAAGATGTCATGCTCCATCGTATCCGCCTCAACTATGCATCACTGGCAGAAGGCATGGATGGACGTAAAGTCCTTAACGAGATCTTGGCTGATCTGGGATAGAGATGGTTAAGAAACACCACATACCTGCTCCGGATCACCTGGATGCACGAGAATTTGTCATCGCGGTCAAGCGCTTGGCAGACTCCCTCAGCTATGGGTCTGACAGTTCGCCCTTTCTGGGAACTGGGAGCGAGTATGTGCAGTCCAGAATCTATCAACCGGGCGACCCGGTGAAGCTGATTGACTGGCGGATCACAGCCCGTACCGGCAAGGTACATGTCAAGGAGTTCGAGGCGCCGAAGCAAATGCCGATCTATCTCCTGCTCGACACCTCCGCCTCGATGTGTATCAGCTCGATTCCCAAGAGCAAGTACGCCTGGGCGCTCCACTTGGCGACCAGTATCGCCCTTGCCGCGCAGGCGCGCATGAGCCCTGTTGGAATTTTGGGCTGCGGCGAGAGTGAACTTCATATCAAGCCGACGCTCTCCCGCACGGTGGTCTATCAATGGGCCCATCAGCTCCGCTATCACGATTTTCATGAGACGACGTCATTGGCCTCACGGGTTCGTCAATTGATCCCCTCCCTTAAAAACAAGTGCCTCCTCTTTGTCCTCAGCGATGTGCATGACCCGGATGCCGTGGAGGCTCTCAAGCTCCTTGCGCAGGAGCATGAAGTGGTCGTGCTGCAGCTTCAGGACCCGGCTGAGCGCGGCATTCAGGGCGCAGGCTTCTTCCGGGGACAAGAGGCAGAGACGAAGAAGAGTTTTGTCGGCCATGGCGGGAGCCGGTGGTTGGATTCCGAGGCGCTCGGACATGAACTCAAGCGCTGTGGCATTGACCATCTCCTGCTGAGAACAGACAAACCTTTTCTGCCGGCCCTCCGCCATTTCTTAAAGGCTCGCGACTATTTCGGGAAAGGGGCGCGGTAGACCGTGACGTGTATGAATAAAGGATTATCTATAGCTTCAGCCCTGGGATCGCGGACACTCCTGTCCGCCAACCTATCTTATCATCGCGATCATTGTCAAACCCCAGTCCCCTCACCAATCTCTATTGCCGTTCCCCTTATCCCTGGGCTAACAACTTGCTCTGGCGGACAGGAGTGTCCGCGGTCCCAGGACTTGTCACGTCGTAAAGGATTTTTCTCAAAAGGCATCTATTGGGTTATTGGGTTGATCGCGCTTTTGCCTGTTCTAGCCTGTTTTGCGCAGGAGGTCAAGCCTCAGGCGTGGCCGACGGTCGGGATTGAGGCGGGGGTGAGGGTTGAGTTGCCACGTGGCGATTTGCAGGCCGTGGGCATCAAGGAGCGCACCGATCTTATTTTGCGAATTGCTGCGGTCAAGGTCACGAAGCAGGGTTTTGGTTATGATCTGCGGTATATTGGCTTATTGCCCGGGGACTACAATCTGGCGAACTACCTGGTCACCCCCGAGGGGCTTGCTGCTGAGGCGCTCCCTGTGATTTCCGTCAAGGTTATGCCCTTGCTTCCGCAGGGCCATCAGGGGGAGCTCGTGTCGAGTCAACTCAAAGCCTACGCACCGCCTGGCGGCTATACGCTCTTTTTCTCGGGCGTCTGGCTCTTTTGGGTTCTTTTGCTCCTTCCGCTGCTCCTTGCAGGACGTGTGAAAAAAACCGTTCAGGTGGTCACCGTGACACCGCCCCCGACATTGGAAGAACAGCTTCAGCCACTGGTCGAGAAGGCTTTAACTGGCGGCCTTGATGTCGCGGAGAAGGAGCGTTTGGAGCGCCTGTTGATGGGCTACTGGCAGCAGCTTTTAAAGTGCGATGAGGCGACGGCCTATCTGATGCTGAAAAAGATCAAAGGAGATCCGGAGGGCGGCCAGCTTGTTGAGAAGCTGGAGAGTTGGCTCCATCGTCCGCCCGGCACTTCACCTGTCGCACTCGAGGAACTGCTCGCGCGCTATGCGCACCTCGCGACGCCGTCCGAGGGGAAAGCGAGGACCTCATGACCTTTGCACGCCCCGCACTCTTATTACTGCTGGCCTTGCCGATCATCCTCTGCTTTTTGGAGTGGGTCTTGAAGGGACATCCGCTCGTGTTACCTTTTGATCATGGCAAGCAGCGCGATGGCGGCGTCTGGCGCGTGATTGTCGGACTCTTCAACATGACCCCGGCCCTCTTGCTGG
>CAYWNP010000063.1:0-4526 GCA_964459675.1 uncultured Akkermansia sp.
AACAGTGTTATTGAGCCTACCTCACGGGGAGCCCACTCCCCGATTCAAAACGTTTAAGGTTAGAGGATTTAGCTACTGCCGTCAAGATTCGTCATGCGCAAATTATTGTCAATCAAGGTCTGTCCCCAAATCCAGAATTATATATCTCTCTGCAGTAGGCTTTATGCGAAAAGTTGAAGTAGTCTTTATGTGGATTCTTTTTAATACCCCCGCTGAACCAATCATAAAGCCTACTTCGGTTACGGGAGCAGGATGCTCCCTCTACTTTGATCACGTCTACCGAGCTGCATTGCTCGCCGCCCAAAGAAAGGGCGGCGCGAAGAGGCCGCACAGTGGAAAGACGCATGAGCGGGCGCGTGACAGGCGTGGACGCGAGACATCGCAGGCGAGGAATGCGGGGAGTCGTCTATGGGCGGGGGGTGCCTGTATTCGGGCCCCGCCCAGAGTCGGCTCATCCGCGTCCGCAGCCCGATGGCTCCGCAGGACACGCCCGAACGCGGAGCGAAGGCGTCTCGACACAAGAGGCCGACCCGGTACTCGGGTGATCCGGCAGGGGTATCCAAGCATCCGCCGTTCGGAAACGGAGGCGGATTTGCGGATGCGCGGCTGGGCGCTGGATATTCATCCGCCCCAGCCGCGACTCAGACGCAAACTCCGACCCGTATTCCGACCGGCGATAGATGCGTACCAGCCGGATCACCCAAGAGAAGGAAAGCCGCCTAAAGGCGGAACTCCGAACAACAGCGTCTCGGGGATCGGCTGGCACGGGAGCAGGATGCTCCCTCTACTTTAGCTGATGCGCGCCCAAGATTTCAACAGGTCAACAACCTTGGGGACCAAGGCTTCTATTGTGGAGAGGTCGCCTGTGGGCACAGAGAGATGGGGCTGCCCATTGGAGACACCTGCGTCGCAGAAAAGTTGAGCATGCGGACGGATCTCGCCTTCGACCTTCTGATTGATGCAGCCAATCCCCAAGCGCGCCATGGGATGTCCGGAGCAGGCATTTGGACAGCCAGAGATACGCACCTCGTCGGCAACGATCTGCAGGAGCTTCAGCTTCTCCAGCGTGTTTGCAGGGAGGTCACGATCCAGCACCTCAGCAATCGCATCCGCGACGGCTGAAGAGTCCACCATGCCGATCTTGCAGACCGTTGCACCCACACAGGTCAACAGATGCCCCTTGTAGGAGTTAAAAAGGAGATCAAGCCCGGCAAGTTCATGTTTCAACACATCATAAATCTGCGGCAAACAGGAGCGATGCACAACTGGGATCAGAAGATCCTGGGTCGTCAACAGATTCATCTGCTCTGAGCCGCATTGGAGCGCCAGATCAGCCAGAACGCGAAGCTCCACTGCCTTAAGATTCCCATACGGCACAAATAACCGGACCGAAACCTGCTCATCACCGAATCGTGTCGGCAATACGGCAATGGCCTTCCAGGTCTCATACGCTGCTGAATCCTTTGCATCATTTGAAAAAGAAAAATTCTTTGATGCAGGGACATGTGATATCGAAGCAGGAAGTGTCAGAGGCGGGAGACGCTTCTGCACCTCTGCATAGTATTCTGAAAAGAGCTTTTTGAAATCCTCTTGCCCGAGGCGTTTCAAAAGAAAACGAATGCGCGCCTGGTTGCGGTTTGTGCGATCCCCATGATCGTGAAAAAGTTCCATGCAGGCCACAGCCACGCGAATAACCTCGGTAACAGGAAGAAAATCAAATAGCGTGATCCCGATGGCACTGTCGCGTCCCATACCGCCCCCGGCATAGACCGTAAACCCGTCTTGGCCATCGCGTCGCGCGGCCAGGAATCCGAGATCCTGCACAGCTGCTGAGAGCCGATCCTGTTCTGACGCAAAGACGCCGATCTTCAATTTTCGCGGCAGCTGGAAAGCCTTTTCACAGGCCTCTAAGGTCTGGTTCAGGAGCAGGGCACAGGGATAAACATCAAAGAGCCCCTCTTCTGCTATTCCACTGCGCGCACTGGCCAAAATGTTGCGATAGGTGTTTCCACCTCCACCCTTGAAGGGCAGCCCTAACAGATCACACGCTTCGACAAGCCGCGCAGCCTTTTCCGCTGGCACGTCATGGAGTTGAATATCCTGGCGCGAGGTGAGATGGACCGTACCCCCCTCTTGTTCCAGAAGATCCGCAATGCCCTTCAAGGCAGTACAGGCGATCACACCCCCCGTCACCCGTATTCGTAACATAAATAGTCCATTTCGTTGTTCGTAGATACCAAAGGGAGCCGCGATCGGTTTCAGCTTCTCCGAGGTTAAAGCCCCCTGCTGATAAGCCTCAAACGCCTCTTTCAACTCTTTATACTCTTGCTTCATCTTCTCTACCTCAACTCAAACTTGATTAGTATTAACCACAAAGAACGCAAAGATCTCAAAGATCAATTTCTAAAAAACTATTTTGCACTCCGATGTACATCTCTTTTCTCTGGGTTCTCTGCGTTCTCTGTGGTTAAAACTCTCAATCCTATAAATCCTGTTCATCCTGTCAAAAAAACCTTTGTCAATCTGTGTTCAAATACAGTAATCCGGTATCACATGCTGATCCACCAGAAGGTTCAGCACGGCCTTCACATTCGCCTCCTGAGAGGCCAGAGGATCCACCTTGATGGCCGATGGTACCCCGGGTCCCTCGGTATCGCCAAGCGAGATAAGCAGCAACTCATTGGGCTCATTCAATGCACGCAGACGCTCCATTGCAGTGCGATCCACCTGTGGCATTGCCGTGATGAATAATAGTCCCGCATCTGTTAAAATGCGAGCCAATTCACCCAGCCGATGAATTTGCGCATCGTGTTCTGAGCGCGCATCCACCACATCAGACGCCAGACCGCTCAGAAGACTGGAAAATCCCAAGAAGTAGCTGCTCAAGTTTAGCTTGAAGAGTTGCAGTTCCAATGCCTTTCCGAAGGTGTTCACAGCCTCCACATTGCTTCCAGTGATGACAACCGTCTTGCCAACATGCCGATTACGGACTAAGCGGTCCTTGACGGAGACCAACCCCGTCTCCCAGAAGAACTCGCGACGCTCGACATGTTCACGGAGCAAGGTCGCAGCGTCCGAAACCACACGGGGGGAGGCGGAATCCACAAAGACGGACTCCGTGATCATGGCCGCACCGGCCGTGGCATTGCTGAGCTCATCCACAAAGACGAGACTGCCTGTCACATGGTTTGTCTCGTAGCCGTCCACGTACAAGGGCTTCGTGGTCTCAACAACAATACGCCCGATTCCATTGAGCGGCAAGGCGTCAACGGGATTTTGCTCCATGGTGTTGACGTCAATCGCATAGAGCAGCGCTTCGATGCGTGCCTTTACAAAACGTCCCGCATGACGAACCAGATAGTGCGCTCCAGCCTTCAAGGGTGTCTCATTCATCCAGATCACAATCGCCTCGAAGCGATCCTTGATCTTGGGCTGATTATTGTCGTGAACAATCATGTCGCCACTGCTAATGTCCACTTCATCCGCAAGTTCGAGTGTCACAGCCGCGCCAGCACCGGCCTCTTGCAGGTCGCCATCGGCTGTCACAATCCGTTTCACAGTCGAGATTTTGTGCGAGGGTAGGACACGTATCTTGTCATTCGCCTTAATAATCCCTGAGGCGACGGTCCCTGCGAAGCCTCTAAAGTTCAGATGCGGACGTATCACGGTCTGCACCGGGAAGCGGAAGTCGCGCTGGTTGAGATCCTGCGAGATATCAACAGTCTCCAACATTTCCAACAAACTCGGACCCGTATACCAAGGGGTCAACTCCGGAGATTTCACCGTGACATTTGTTCCTTTCAACGCGGAAACCGGAACAAACCGCACATCCGGAATCTTTAACTTTGTGACAAAGTCGCTGAATGTTTGACGGATGGTTAAAAAGGTCTCCTCGTTGTATCCTCCGATATCCATTTTATTCACGGCCACCAGCAGATGCTTGATCCCGAGAAGCGAGGCGATGAAGGCATGGCGCCGTGTCTGCGTCACCACGCCATATCGCGCATCAATCAGAATGATCGCCAAGTTGGCTGTCGAGGCGCCTGTCGCCATGTTGCGCGTGTATTGCTCATGTCCAGGGGTATCCGCAATGATGAACTTCCGTTGGGGCGTGGAGAAATAGCGATACGCCACATCAATGGTAATCCCCTGCTCACGTTCGGCCTTCAAGCCATCGAGCAGAAGTGCATAATCAATCTCCCCTGCCCCGGTGGTGCCATTCTTTTCACTGGCATCCGCCAACGAACTCAACTGGTCTTCATAGATCAATTTGCTGTCATACAGCAACCGTCCGATGAGTGTGGACTTCCCATCGTCCACCGAACCGCAGGTGATGAACCTCAGCAGTGTTTTGTTTTCATGCTCATCCAAATACTGTGCAATCGTACTCATAATTTCGCTCCTAAAAATGGTTAATACATCAATAAGGCAATCACGCAATAAGGCAATTCTCAGAAATATCCTTCGCGTTTTTTCTGCTCCATGGAGGAGTCGCCATCGTGGTCAATCACGCGTGTGGATCGTTC
>CAYWNP010000063.1:4626-12144 GCA_964459675.1 uncultured Akkermansia sp.
TCGGTCTCGGTCCAATTGGAAAGCGGGAAGACGCGGACACTCTCTTCTGGATTAACCCGTGCATTGTAGATATTCCAGAGTTCAGGCCGCTGATTTTTAGGATCCCATTGCTGATGTTTATCGCGGAACGAGAAGACGCGCTCCTTGGCTCTCGACTTCTCCTCATCGCGGCGGGCGCCACCAAAGGCGAGATCATACTTTCCTTTTTTTAACGCCTGCAGCAACGCTTGTGTCTTCATGAGATCCGTATATTTGCGACTCCCATAATCAAAGGGGTTGACCCCGTCGGCCTTACCTTGTTCATTGGAATGGACCAGGAGTTCAAGCCCCTGCTCCGCGCAGAAACGGTCGCGGAAGGCGATCATCTCGCGGAACTTCCAGGTCGAGTCGATATGCAGGAGTTTGAAGGGGAGACGCCCCGGATAGAAAGCCTTCTGTGCCAGCCTGACCAGCACAGAGGAGTCCTTGCCGATGGAATAGAGTAAAATCGGATTCTGAGCCTGGCTGACCGCATCACGGAAGATGTGAATACTTTCAGCTTCCAGTTGTTTCAATTGACTTCGTGACTGTTCATTCATAAAAGATCTCCTTGTTAATAACTTCAATTTTGGGCATCCGAAAAATGCAAAAAATACGAAAAAACTCCTCTGTGCTCTCTGTGCCTCTGTGAGAAACAACTAACTCCTTCGTTCATTCCCGCGATGCTCATGTAAGCCGCACTCCTTCTGTTCGGGCTCCTCCCACCACCACCGTCCTGCACGCAAACTCTCCGTCTTCTTAATCGCCCGCGTACAGCAGGCGCAACCGATACTGGGATAGCCTTGATCATGCAGCGGATGATAGGGAATCTTACGCGCTGCGATGACGCCCCACACCTGCTCTTCGCTCCACTCGATCAACGGATTGACTTTAACCAAGCCATTTAAAAGATCCTGTTCAACAACCTGTACTCCTAGACGCGTGACAGACTGTTCACGGCGGAGACCGCAGATCCATGCTTTATAGGGTGACAACGCGCGTTTGAGTGGCTCGAGCTTCCGAACATGGCAGCACGCCTTGCGGTTTTCGATACTGTGGTAAAAGCCATTGACTCCTTTTTCCGACACGAGCTGTTCGACGAGATGATGGTCGGGAAAGAAGACATTGATTTTCACACCGTAGCGTTTCTCTGTCTCTTCAATCAGAGCATAGGTTTCGGGGAAGAGACGTCCGGTATCTAACGTCACCAGCTGAATGGGCCATTTGTTCCGGGCGATCATCTCCGTGATGACCTGATCTTCAGCAGCTAGGGAGGTTGCAAAGACTAACCCCTCGCCAAAAGTCTCCCATGCCCTGCGAAGAACTTTCTCCGAGTCTTGCCCGTTTAATTCAGCCTGTAAAGTGTCTATATTCATGCGTCTCTGCTCCTTCTCAAAAGGTCCCTTTGTGGCCTCTGATGAGAAGAAAGTAGCAAAGATACTCTACTAAGTCAATAGCATTTGTTTACTTTTATTTAAAAATAACAAACACCTTGCCAGAATGTATGAGTTTTGGCACACTATCCCCTCTTTCTGCGCCAGAGTGGTGAAATGGCAGACACACCGGACTTAAAATCCGGAGAGGGGTTATTCCCTCGTATGGGTTCGAGTCCCATCTCTGGCACCACCTTACTTGTTATTCTCCAGCTTGACCTCGCTGCAGGAGGGATCCGCCCTGATCGATAGAGCCCAGGGCGAGGAACGGTTGCCGGTGACGCTTAGCCCCTTCACGCTTTTGGCGCTCACGCCTCCTCCCTCGAAAATGTTTTCGCTGATCCGGATATTCTCATGCACCGGCTCCTCGGGCTTGGGTGCGCGGACCGTAGACGAGATTTCAATCCCGCAGTCGATGAAGCGGTTGCTGCGGATCAGCATGTCGCGGATCGGTGAGGACTCGAACCACTTGACGGCATCGCCCTCCACCAGGATTCCCGGCATTCTGCATCGCTCAAAGGTGTTGTTCTCCAGGACAATTTTTCCACGTGTGCCCAGCAGAAAGCCGCGCACCGGGTTCACGCTGACATGATTATTGCGCGCGACGAGGTTCGGATTCCATGTGATATTGTCGATCACATCATTCTCGTTGAATTTAGGCACAGGCCCCTTGAGCGTGATCAGCCAGTCCTTGTCCGTAACCCGCTCCACCTTGACGACCTGCGCCCGGGGATTCCCAGGATATTCACGCATCGTAGCGGCGTTCATGACTGCGATCTCATCGCCTGCGGTATAAGGGGCGAAGCCAAAGGTCTGCTTGTGCACATAGCGGACCAGCAACTGCGTCTCCCCCTCTTTTCTGACAACACAGAGATAGGTGCCGTGGCAGTTGAGCGCATCATCCTGCATACCCGAGAGCTTGCACTCTTCTACGAGGATATCTCCCTTGCAATTGGAGAACTGAAAAATATCCGCCCAGGCGGGACAGGTTCGAATCGTATTGGCCGGAGGAAGCACATTCACCCGTTGAATCGTCATGGTGTCGGTGAACTGGCTGACAAACCCCATGCACGGCAGGGCATTCACTTCGCAATCACGGAAGGTGATCCGCGCACTGCGCGTGCTGTGAACGCCGCACATCAGCCGATTGCCATTGCGGAAATGATACTGAAACCCAGCCTGCAGAGCGCTGGTGCCATTTGGGAATTCGAGCTTCACCTTGCGTCCCCCAAGATCCGTGGCCTTGGCCTCCATCTGTCCTTGTGAGGTCCACCCACGTAAGACGCCTCTGCGGCGACACGCACCGGTTTTTAATTCAATCTGCTGCGTCAGTACTTGGCCGCCCAGCCAGTCGCCCTGCCAGAGAAACTTGTTGTTTTCAACGGTATAGTCCGAACCTTCCGCGACTTGAATAAGCAGGGTCGGGCCATCTGCCTCCAGGACACGGATCTCCGAGACAGACGGCCGCTTCATGTCCAGCACCAGTCCACTGTATTCAATGTCTTCCGCCGCCTCATTGAGAATCAGCATCATGCGTCCGTCATACAGAAGGGTTGTTTTGTCCGGTCCCGCAACCCCGCCGCCCTGCACACGGATATGCTTGACCCCACTCAAGATGATTCCAACGGGAATTGGTTCGGTGTAATCAATCGAGTTCGAGATGAAGAGTTGCTTTCGCTCGACCTTCTTGATGCTGATCGTGTGAACACCGGGAAGGAATTTAATCACAATAGGTTTCTCAGCCGTCCCTGCGCCTAAAGGCTTGAGCGACTCCTCCTGCACACCGGGAGAGATGACCACCGTGTCACCCGGCACCAGCTTCACGGTGTTCAAGCGACCGAAGGTCTTCCAGGGCTTACCAGCAGGATTGGCATCATCGCCCTGGACCGGATCAATGAGATACTGCCCCTGCGCGCGAGCCATAAAAGAGAGGCCGCACAAGGCGCCCCACACATATTTTTTCCAACTGAGTTGCTTCATGCTCATCATGCTCCTTGTATAATTTTTTTTGGGAAAATAGGAAACTTAGCTTGGGACACTGTAGGTATGTTCAACATCATGTGGGAGAGTATACTTGTTTTAGGCTTTTTAGTTCAAGGCACAATTATTTTAAACATCTTAACCCCATCTCCGCATCGATAACCCAACACAATCTTAAGGAAAAAAGGAAAACGAGTACGCGTGCTCAGATTGTTCTTGCATTCAACTGTCACATTATGACATTATCTTACACATGCAGATGATGACAGAAATTGCGCTTGAACGGGCAGTCCGCGGCGTATTTACGCGCCAAGAGGCGGCTTGTTGGATAAACGCAACCGGAGACCGTTTAAATGCCCTCCTCAAGCGAGCGGTCGGCAGCGGTGAACTCCTGCGGATTATCCGTGGCCTCTATTGCTTGGACACACGTTTTCAGCGCACCCGTCTAAACCCTCTCGAACTGGCACAACGCATTCAGGGGCCAAGTTACATCAGCCTGGAATATGCATTGTCCTATCACGGCTGGATTCCCGAGGCAGTCTACACAGTGACAAGCGCCTCTCTGGAACGTTCCCGAACGTTCAACACCCCCCTGGGCGTGTTCAGCTATACCCGCATCCCGCAAGCCAGCCTCTACAGCGGAGTCACCCGGATTGTGACCGAAGGGGACGGAAGCTTCCTGATGGCCGAACCGCTCAAAGCGTTAGCCGACTATGTCTATGTCCATCACTGCTTGTGGGATTCTGCCGTGCCGCTACGCGAATCTCTTCGCATCGAAGAGCACGCGTTGGCTGAACTGGACGCCTCTTCTTTCGAACCGTTGCTTCAACACTATCGGATCAGCCATGTGCAGCGTTTCCTGCTAGGCTTAAAAAAGGACCTGGGACTATGAGTGTCAGAATCGTTCAAGAGAGACTGGAAAGTTATCATTGTCAATCATCCATTGAGGAGGAACAGGCCCTGCGGGAAATCACGCAGGACATTGTCCTTGCCGCCTTGGGGCGGACGACCTTTTTTGAGCAAGCCGGGTTTCAAGGTGGAACCTGTCTGCGCATCTTTCACAGTCTCAATCGCTTCTCGGAAGATCTCGACTTTGCCCTTTGCAAGGCAGACGATCACTTCACGCTCGCCCCTTATCTCGAGAGTGTCCAGCGCGAACTCACAGCCTACGGATACGAATTAGAGATTGATGACAGGTTCAAGGCTGGCCAAGTCGTCAGGAAGGCGTTTTTGAAAGACGATTCCGTTGGCCATTTGCTCCGTCTCAACTATGCGCTCAAGGCGGGGCCCATGCGAAAACTGCGCATCAAAGTGGAGGTGGACACCCATCCACCGCTCGGAGCCTCTTACGTTATGCCCATATTGGACTTCCCTTTCCCCTCCGCTGTCCGTACCTTCGACTTGCCCAGCCTGTTTGCAGGCAAGATTCACGCCTTGCTTTGCCGCACCTACTTAAAGGGACGCGACTGGTATGACTTCATTTGGTACACGGCCCGCAAAACATCCATCAACCATACGCTGTTGAGTGCCTCTCTTGAACAAACTGGCCCCTGGAAAAACCAACACATCAAAACCGATAACGCCTGGTGTATCAAACAGCTTCAAGCCTCCATCGACGTGCTAAATTGGCAACAAGCGCGTGAAGATGTACGCCGTTTCGTGAAACCCTCGGAGCTACGCTCGCTTGAACTCTGGTCACGGGACTATTTTTTGAGCCAATGCCAGAAGATCTCCTGATAAGAGGGGTCTTGGCTTTTTTTGCTCACGGACTGGCAACAAGAAATAGGGAATGGACTGGCGCAAGGTTTACATGCTTGAGGCACTTGCAAAACCCTTTGCGGACGCGACAGAGCGCGTCCCTCCAGTGCATGAAAGCCCGTTCTCCTTGATTTTTGGAGGGCCACGCTCTGTCGTGGCCGTTTTCGTTGGAGGTTTTGCAAGTGCCTCGCTTATATATTCGTCACTTGGTGGACTTGGCCGGCTTGGCCATTACAGCGGGCTTTTTGTCCAGCGGTGTGTTCATACCTTCCCCCATCCGCTTGACTTGCTTGACCGTCCCCTTACTTCCCGAGGAGTTGGACCCATTCGGTGAGCCGCCCGTAACGCCAGCGACAATGCCATCAATCTCTTTCTTTAATTCCGCGAAAAGTTCTTTCTGGAGATCGGGATCAATCTCTTCAGCAGCCTTACTATTGGCCATGGGTGCATTCGGATTTGAAAATACTGATGAGGAAGAGGACATACTGCCCTGACGTCCCGCCGCGGCCCTATCCTCTCGCGCCTTGACTTCCTCTAGCCGAGCGGCTTCTTTCTCTTCGCACGACTTCTTCTTAGCCAGCGCCTCAGCTTCCGTTGGGAAGCGAGCGACAAACGCGATCTTCTTTGGCTCCGGCCGCTTCAAGGGGTATGGGGGTATCTTGGGTCTTTTGCCAGTCGGATCGGGGGCCTTTGGCATGTACTTGGCTTTCCAATTGTTAACCAGGTTGTTGTACGCCTTGTCCAGAGCCCGCTGTTCAGCGTTGACACTCTCGGTGAGAGCCTTGATATCCTCCGGGGTAAGCACAGAAAACGTCACGGTCTTATCCATATCTGTGATCTTCATGATCGTATAACTCGACTCGGCCGTCTCTACCGCAATCTCCTGTCCGATAGCCAGCCCAAGAGGCAACATTAGAGAGCCGACGACCATGAACAGTGTCGAACGGAAGCTTAGACATAAACGCGTCCCCGCAAGCAAAAATAATTTCTTCATCATCTCGCTCCTTCAGTGATTCCACCCCTTGCAAGTATTGAATACTATTAACAACAGTCCTGCCACCTCATGAGACGTTTCAGGATGTCAGGTTGGACAGCCTGCTCTGCGTCGAGGCAAAGGAAAAGGCCCTGCGGACTCATCGCGGCCATAAACGGCTCCAATTCGTCCAGTTGCAAATCAACGATCACACCCTTCCCTGCCGACTGAATTTTTTTAATGACCTCTAGCCACTGCATGATGGGTTGGTCTGTTCCGACCCCCTGCACCCACTGAATCGCGTGGATCTCTGGAAGTGCAAGGATCGTATCGAGATGGCGGAGCATTCCCTTCCCATCGAGGTGGAACACATTGTGGTCCATATGCATTAGTTCCGCCTTCAACGAAGGCAGATAGAATTCGCAGAAGTCATCGGTCGAAGTCAACGAGGTGAAATCACAGCTTGGAATGTGCATCTTGCCTTTGGACGGAATGCCCATCCACGTCACAGATAACTGACCGCTATCTTTGAGTATCTTGTCGTAATGATCGAACAGCGTCAGAAAGTTCGCATCAGCCTGCCTGACCGCTTCATGCACTCTTTCAGGACAATCCATAATATCCATACAGAGCATCTGTGGATCACGCCAGTCAGCAACACAGTCAAGGCTACCATGGATATCCGTGTAGCCCACCAGAAAATCGGTACCGCACATCTGAAGCGCACACGCGGTCATCGCTTCAATCTTTCGGTAGTAGACATTCTGCGTGTCAAACTTGAGCTTCGCCGCATCATCCCAATCGTGGATGCAGTGCTGGATCCACGAAGTCACTTCGCCATATTCCAGTTCAGCGCCGTGGAACGCCGCATAAATATTAGGCCCTAGATTCGGCCAGAAAACAGGGAACGTCTCGGCCAGAAACACACGGTTCTTAATGGATGCGGCAAAGGCCTCCACTTGGTATTCCGAATCAAACCAGCGTTCCTTCAGGTTCTTCCAGCGCCCAGTCTCCCCCGGCCCATGACTGTATTCCGCATTGTGAAGCGCAAACCTTACTGGCGGCCGGTCCAGCAGGTCATGGTTGAACCACGCCTCAATGCGCTTCATCGCCATTTCTGCATCAGGTTTTGTTTTAAGCTCCATAGTAGTCTCCTTTACACGTGTTAAGCGGTGAGTTCGCGTTCGATCTCCTCGAGCGTCTTTCCTTTTGTTTCGGGCAGTTTAACCTTCATGACGACGAAGCCCAGCGCACAGATGCCGGCAAAGAGCCAGAAGGTGCCGGCCGCGCCAAAGCGTTCAAGCATGGAGGGAAAGAGATAGGTGAGCAGGAAATTGGCGGTCCACAAGGCGAAGA
>CAYWNP010000063.1:12244-14894 GCA_964459675.1 uncultured Akkermansia sp.
AGGCGAAGAGCAGCCGCTTGCGGCCGTACCGGTCACTCAATGCGCCGGCGACCAGCGCGCCGACAAGACAGCCGGCGAGCGCGCAACCCTTGGCCCAACCTGTATCCGAGGCTGTTACCAGGTTGAAATACTTTTCGTAGAAGATGTCCGCGCCGCTGATGACGACCCAGTCATAGCCGAACATGAGTCCGCCCAGTGCGGCCACCAGGCAGGAGACCCACAAATAAAAGCGGTTCATCTCGCCGCGGGCAACGGAGGAGGAGGATGTGGAGGTGATGAGCGGTTGCATATCTTATCAGGCGGTGCCTTCTCCTTGTCTGGTTTACGCGTTTGCTATTCTGTTGCCGGCGAGAGTTCGAGGATTTCCTGTCCGAAGACCGGCAGGGCGAGTGTGAGCGCGCCGGCCTGCAATTGGCTGCCGGTGAAGAGACCAAGCTCCTTCGGGGCCAGCGTAGTCGCGACCTTGTAACGCTTGTCTGCATGAACCCACGGAATATTGATGGACCGCTGCGCACTGCCTCCGCTGCCGCGCAGGACCACGACAGCGCCGCAGCCGCGCTTGCCGAGCTTGCCCCACCAGTGCCAGTCGGTGTCGGTGGGCGCGGGCACGCCGCTGTATTGGAAGTGGCGGTAGATTCCGTAGTCCGCTTCGAGCCGCTTGAGCAGGTCAAAGCGGCTGCGGTAACGGGCGATATTCTCCTCGGTCAGCGAAGCGAGGTCACCGGCATAGACAGAGGGCGCGCCCAGGAGCCAACTGCAGATCTGGCGGTCCTGAACCTCCGGGGTAAGGCTGCCCTTCCAGTTCACCGTGGCCGCGCCGTAGTATTCGATGCACTCCAACGGCAGGCCGCGATGGGCATAGAGCCGGAGGCGGGCATTCATGCAGCCCTTGATCAGTTTCTCGTGCAAGGCCGCGCTCCCGTATCGGCTCCAGCCCTCGTTCGGCCGCTCCTTGAAATGGCCGCAGCCGCTGTAGTCATTCGGCGGGATGTGGTAGAGCGTGACCTGCTTGAGCGCCGCGAGGTCACAGGGCGTGCCCGGCGTGCCCCAGTAGATCTCATGCGTGATCTCATTGGCGACATCCGGCGCGAGGTGGCGTACCAGCGCCTGAGCTTCCAGAAGTCCGCGCAGCCCACGCAAGAGGGACTCCTTGCGGGTGCGGCTGTAATGGCCCGCCGCGAGATCCCCGAACTGGATATTGGAGAAATCCTGCTTGAAATAGGTGACACCGTAGCGGTCGCGGAGATAGACCAGATCATTGGCGTAGTACTGACTCCATGAACTTGCAAAGCTCATGGCCACACCGCTCAGGCGCTGGACCTCGGGCGAGATGGCCGCAGAGGGCAGCGCCTTGAAGTCTCCGGCCTCGCGGCTGCGGAAACAGGAGACCCAAAGCCCCAGCCTCAGGCCTTTGGAGCGGATGAAGTCGCAGGTGGCATCGAAGTCCGGAAAGGTCTTCGCATCCGGCGTGATGCCCAGCCGGTCCTGCTGCCAGCCGTCATCCAGTTGCATCATGGCAAAGCCGCATTTGGCGGCGATATCCGCCTGCTCCCGGATCAGCTTGTCGTTGATCAGGTGTCCGAAGTTTGACCACGAACACCAGAGCGGCGACGGTATTCGAACATGCGCCGGCGAGAGACCCAGATGTTCGCGCAGAAAGGCCTTGAAGCCGCCTTCCACGGCGCGGTCCAGGGGGAGCGACTCCGCGGAGACTGTCTTGATGACTGCTCCGCTGTAGCCGTAGAGGAAGGTCGGTTCGGAGACGAACGACTCGGCAGGTCCGACGACCCACTCGAAGTAGTTCGTGCTGTAACCGGCCGCACCGGCTGCTGTAATCGTCCGGAGCGCGGAGGGCACCTCCGAGGCGACGAGGACACCCTTGGTGTTGTCGGGCTGTGTAAAGGCAATGATGGACGAGGTCGCCCCGCGTTCGGCAGGCGTGAGCTCGGCGCCCTGGACAAAACCATTGCCCAGACTGAGGTCCTCCGTCAGAAGATTGTCGAGCTTGAGCCAGCGGGCGCTGTTGTTATGAAACTCCACCCATTTGCGGATCACCGGGTATCCCTCATACACCTCATAGATCAGGTTGACGCTGACACCGGCCAGAAGCGGATCCTTGAGGGAGCGGCTGCGGATCACGACCCGTTGCGTGCCGGGGCGTGGCGTGGTGACTGCAACCGTGGCCAGATCGAAACAGGCGCCCCAGGACGCCGCAGAGAAGAGACGCTCATCGCGCCACTGTACCTGCCCTGCGGTTGCCTGAGCCTCTGTTTTCGCCTTTCCACGGACATCCAGTGCATCCGTGCCATTGGCCTTCGCCTCGGCAACGTTCAGCGCCGGACCGGTGTTGTCGATCGGCAGTTCCAGCGGATTGCGGTTGGGCTCAGCCCGTGTGATCCGGAATGACAACTCAGCAGCCCGTCCCGCGAGCAACGGGGTTCCGGAGACCGTAAGATTTTCGGTCGCAACAGTCCCGCCGGACACCCGGATCACCCGCTCGAGCACGCCCGCCTTGATGCGGACCCCATCACCCTCCCTGCTGATCGCAGAGGCTGTCGCAACCTCTCCCGCACCTTGCGGGCAACGGCCCGAAACGAGCGGGCCAGAAACCTCGGCGTAGACGTCAAGACTCCGCATAAAGCCTGCAATG
>CAYWNP010000064.1:0-11594 GCA_964459675.1 uncultured Akkermansia sp.
TCTCTTTGCGGAGACAAAGCTGACCCCTCTGAAAACTGGGGGCAACACAAAGCCGATTGAATCCTTGAAGGCAAAGAAGGAGCCGAAGGAGGCTGTGAAGACGCCTGCTCCGGCAAAGACAGAAAAGCCCGTGGCTGAACCTGGTTTTTCAGGACCGAAGAGTGGCTGGGGTGTGGTCAGCAAGTCTTCTGCCTTCTTCACGGAGGAGGGAGAGAACATTGGTAAGGTGCCGGCAGGGGCAGTGTTCACTTATTCAGGTGTGAAGCATGCGACAGGCTGTTTTGTCCTTATTGCCAAGATCAAAGGTAAATCAGGCAAATGGGAAGGCCCCTTTCTTATTCAGTCTCCGGATGTGGTCTTTTTTAGTGGGGAGCTGACGGACATGTCAGAGCCGCTCATGGCGAACATTCAGAACTATTACACCTTGCTCGGAAAGATTGAGGCCCGCAAGGAAGAGCTCGAATTGGAAAACCAAAGTAAAAATCCACACTTTGAATCTGCGAAGCTGTGGCAGAAGCGCTATGCGGATTCCATCACTGCGGCAGCGGAGTTGGAGGAGAAGTCCAACACACTCAAAGGCGGGGCCAAGAGCAAGGCTGTGGATGAGTTACGTACTTTAAAATATGAGCAGTCACGAATAAAAATTATGGCAGACAAAGAGGCTGCGAGTTATAAGGCGTGGAAAGAGCAGAATCCGACCCCTCCCGCCGTCATCAACGCGGATCCAACCATACAGGACCTTCAGAAGCAATTAAAAGCGGCAAAGGAAAAGGTCAAGGATGTGTTGTCTGTGGAGTAAGCGTTTAAAAAAGATTAAGGGTTGTCAGTAAAAATGATTAACAAGCGGACTCCATTTCGGTATACTGCTAAAACTTTGATTGGTGAGGTTTAATCGTTGGAAAGGAATGTATGAGTATTGTCGATGATTTTGTCTTTATGTCTCATGCTGCAGGTGCGCCTGAGCTTGATGCTGTAATTTTAGGTGAAGGTAACACCTCCGTGCTTGGCGAGGGCGATACATTTTATGTCAAGGCCTCAGGCTGTAACCTCTTGACGTTGGGCGCGGAACATGCAGTACACCTCCGTCGAGCCCCTTTGATGGCGCTCCTCGAGAAGGAATCGGTCAGCGAGCAGGAACTCCAAGAGACCTACAAATTGTCCAAGGTGGATGAGACCGTCAAGGCTCGTCCCTCGGTTGAGGCGATTTTTCATGCGCTGTTGCTCGGATATCCAAATGTGAAGGCGGTTGTTCATACGCATGCGACTGCTGTTAACGCATTGACGTGTAGCAAGGGGTGGCCTACCGTTTTGGCTGGCCGGATGTGTCCTGACGAAGCGGTTGTGATCGGGCCTGACTCTGTTTTTATTCCGTATGTTGATCCAGGCGTAGTCCTGGCCAAGTGTATCAAGTCAGGGGTCGATGCCTATATGAGTAAGTGGTGCCAGTTCCCCAAGGTAATTTATATGCAGAACCATGGCGTGATCGCGCTGGGTGCGAATCCGGCGGAGGCGCTGAATGTGACGCAGATGGCGATCAAGGCAGCGCGGATGCGGTTAGGGGCACTTCAGGCAGGGGGCATCAATCCTCTCTCGCCCGATATCGTTTCTCACCTGCTGGGCCGTCCAGATGAAAAGTATCGCCAGCAAATGTTGGCTGGTAAGTAAAGGGTCGTAGAGGCGGATTGTGATGTCCGCCCGTTATCATAAGAAAGGAAGTTGAAAGATGAATCCTGTATTAGGAACCATGATATTCGTGCTGGGCGGTCTTGCCGGCGCTATTTTCACGTTGCCGTTCAAGAAGGAAAAGGGGTGGGCGTGGGAGAGCTATTGGATGATCTATGCGATCATTGCTCTGGTTGTTGCCCCTGTTACACTTGCCTTCTTGACAGTTCCCAAGCTTTGTAGCTTGTTTATTGCCGCTCCTTCAAAAGAGCTTATCTACTGTTATCTCTGTGGTGCGGCGTGGGGATTCGGTGGTATTACCTGGGGATTGATGATCCGCTACTTGGGTGTTGGTTTGGGGTTGGCCATTGGCTGCGGTATCTGTTCCGCTGCCGGTACGCTCGTACCCAAGTTGATCACCGGCAAGTTTGGTGAGCTCCTCAAAACCGATGCAGGCATGGTCTCTCTGGCAGGCGTTGCGATTTCGATTGTGGGTATCGTGTTTGTTGGAATGGCTGGCATGTCGAAGGAGGGCGAGTTGCCGGAAGAGGTGAAGAAGAAAGCGGTTGCCGAGTATAACTTTAATAAGGGAATCTTGGTAGCTATCTTCTCTGGCTTGGCCAGCGCTGGATTAGGCTTTGGTTTGCAAGGGGGCGAAAGTCTTGCAAAATTGGCATTGGATCATGGGGCATCTTCTGCGTGGCAAGGAATGCCTGTATTGGTTGTCTGTTTATTAGGCGGCTTCACGGTGAATGGTATCCTCTGCATTGTTCTCAACATCAAGAACAAGACAGGTGGCGATTATTTCAAGAAAGATGTCCCTGGGTTGTCGAATTTTTCCTGGGCCGCTTTGGCGGGTGTCCTCTGGGTCTGCCAGTTTGTGGCCTTTAAGACAGGTGAGCCATTGATGGGCAAGCAAGGTTATGTCGGCTGGGCCGTTCTGTTGGGCAGTTCCATCATGTTTAGTGGCATCTTAGGCGTAATATTGGGTGAATGGAAGGGAACGAGCACAAAGACGCGTATACTGCTGTGGGTAGGTCTTGGAATCTTGCTGGTTTCGGCGGTGATCGCCGGATACAGCGGAAGTCTTGCAGGTTAATTTCATAGTGAAGGATGTTTAATTCAACAAAAGGAGAATGAGCATGAGTACGGCAAAACGTTATGAAGAGGCAAAGGCAATCTACAAAAAGATCGGCGTAAACACCGATGCGGCACTGAAAGAACTGAAGAACATCGCTATTTCCATGCACTGCTGGCAGGGGGATGACGTGTCGGGTTTTGAGAACGCTGGCTCCCTCACGGGCGGCATCCAAGCCACGGGCAACTACATGGGTAAGGCACGCACACCCGACGAGCTGATGGCGGACATTGACAAGGCGATGAGCCTTATCCCTGGGATCCATCGCGTCAATCTGCACGCGAACTATGCGATCTTTGAAAAGGGCAAGAAGGTGGACCGTGATAAACTGGAGCCCAAGCATTTCAAGCGCTGGGTTGAATTTGCCAAGAAACGTAAACTCGGTCTGGACTTCAATCCGACGATGTTCTCGCATCCGAAGGCAGATGGTCTGACGCTCTCCCATGAAGATCCCGCAATCCGCGCGTTCTGGGTTCGTCACACGCAGGCCAGCATCAAGATCGCTGAATACTTCGCACGGGAGCTGAAGACCCATAGCGCCCTGAACATCTGGATCCCGGATGGCTTCAAGGATGTCCCCTCTGACCGCATGGCACCCCGCGCTCGTCTGAAAGCCTCTTTGGATGAGGTCTTCAAGATGAAGTACAACAAGAAGAGCGTCATTGTCACCGTGGAGTCCAAGCTCTTCGGTATTGGCGCTGAAAGTTGCACAGTGGGTTCGCACGAGTTCTACATGAACTATGCGGCCAAGAACAACGTGCTCTGCCTGTTGGATAATGGTCACTTCCATCCGACAGAGTCTGTCGCGGATAAAATTTCCTCGATGCTGCTCTTCGCAGACAAGGTGGCGTTGCATGTTTCCCGTCCCGTCCGGTGGGACAGCGACCATGTCGTACGCTTCGATGACGAGACCCGTGCCATCGCGGAAGAGATCATCAAGAATGGCTCTGATCGCGTAATCTTGGCGCTCGACTACTTTGATGCGAGCATCAATCGCGTGGCTGCTTGGGTTCTTGGCATGCGTAACATGCAGAAGGCTCTTCTGGCTGCACTCCTGTTGCCTCGGGCAACCTTGGCGAAACTGCAAAACAAGCGACATTTCACCGAGATGCTGATGCTTCAGGAAGAGATGAAGACCTATCCGCTGAGCGATGTCTGGGCAATGTTCTGCGCGAAGGCTAAAGTTCCTGGGAACGAAGCATGGTTTGATCAGATCAAGGCTTACGAAACCGAAGTCCTCTCAAAGCGCGTCTAAGTGACCGTTTACAATTGATAAACAAAAAGCCCGAATCGCTGATTCGGGTTTTTTGTTTTAAAGGACTAGAACGAGCCAATCATATCACTCATCTCCTTGAAGAGCTGGATGGTCTTCATAATGCTGAAAACTGTCAGAGCTGTTAGGGCAACGGTGAGAAGGGTCCAGATCACTTTTGCCGCGGGCTTCATTTTTGGATGTAACCAGATGAGCGGCAATGCAAAGGGTGGAACGCAGAGCAACGTGATGACGATGGAGCCAGTTTTGCAATACCAGGGAATCGTGTTGTCGACCGGCTGTTGCATCGGCTGAGACCGTAGGGTGCCATTCAGGAACTCATGGCAATGTTTACACTTAATGGCAGCATCTTGAATCTCTTCAGCACAGTAAGGGCATTTCTTCATACGCATCTCCGTCCGTTTAGCTTCTGCGTTATTAAAATAGCAAAAGACGTCCCTCCAAGCAAGGAGAGGACGTCTTTTGTCTGAGGTAATCGTGAGGATTACTTATTGCTGAGCGCAGCAACACCAGGAAGTTCCTTGCCTTCAAGATACTCGAGGGAGGCTCCGCCGCCGGTGGAGATGTGGGTCATCTTGGGAGCGAGACCGCTCTTGTTGACCGCGTTGACGCTATCGCCGCCACCGATGATGGAGACCGAGCCGCTATCGGCAACCGCCTGGCAGACGCCCGTGGTGCCAGCCGCGAACTTCTTCATCTCGAAGCAGCCCATAGGACCGTTCCAGACGACTGTCTTGGCGCTCTTGATGGCCGCTGCATAGTTTGCCGTGGTCTTCGGTCCGATGTCCAGCGCCATCCAGCCTTCAGGGATGTCGTTGCCGACGATCTGCGTGTTGGCTTCAGGATCAAACTTGTCTGCTGCGACATTGTCAACCGGAAGGAGGAGCTGCTTGCCGTTGGCCTTCGCCTTGGCGATCATCTGGTTAGCGTACTCGAGCTGATCGAGTTCGCAGATGGACTTGCCGACGTTATGTCCCATCGCCTTCAGGAATGTGTAGGCCATGCCACCGCCGATGATCAAGGTGTCCACCTTGTCGAGCAGGTTGTTGACGACTGCGAGCTTGTCAGAGACCTTGGCGCCGCCGAGGATGGCGACGAAGGGACGGACGGGTTTCTCAACTGCGTTGCCCAGATATTCGATCTCCTTCTCCATCAGGAAGCCAGAGACGTTCTCCTGCATGTACTTGCAGATGACGGCTGTGGAGGCGTGAGCGCGATGGGCGGAACCGAAAGCGTCGTTGCAATAGATGTCACCGTACGAGGCGAGCTTCTGCGCAAGGACCTTCTGCTTTTCCTTGAGCGCGGCCTTCTTCGTCTTGTATTCTTCATCAGTCATTTCGTCAGTCTTCTTGACCGAGGCCTCTTCTTCCTTATAGAAGCGGGTGTTTTCGAGCATCACGATGCCGCCTGGCTTGAGCGCTGCGACTTCGGCGTCTGCGTTTGCGCAATCCGCTGCGAAGACAACCGGCTTGCCGAGCATCTTGGCGAGGTAGTCAGAGACGAGCTTCAGAGAGAATTCGGCTTCATAGCCCTTGCCTTTTGGACGTCTCAAGTGGCTCATCAGCACGAGCGAACCGCCCTGTTCCAGGACGTAATTGATGGAAGGGATTGCACCCTTGACGCGGGTATCATCGGCAATGACGCCGTCTTTAATCGGCACGTTGAAGTCAACGCGCATCACAACACGCTTGCCCTTGAGGCAAACATCACGAAGTGTTTTCTTACTCATAGTGGATCGTTTCCTTTCAAAAAAGAGGTGTTACTATACCCTTTTATCTGAATTTTGTCCAGATTGGGGTGATGGTGGGGACGATTTTATTTTGGTGAAAAAATCTCACCTAGGGGTCTCCGAATATTTTTTGCAACTCAGTCTGTGGCGAGAAAGAGTTCAGGCCTGCGGGGCGCCATGTGAATCTTATCTTTGAATGAGTGATAAAGGCCTACGCCAACACTGCACAAAAGCACAGGAATGATGCTCCAGAAATAGGAGAAGTTTGTGAAAATAAAGTGGTTCCAGGCTATGACGCAGAGGTATCCGGTTATGGCGCAAATGAGAAAGGTGGCGACACCTCTTGGTTTTTTGCGGTTGAGAATAGAGATGCCCCAATACAGGATATAAAGAATGGGGCCAGCTAGCCGTGAAATCGTGAGACCCAAGATCATGAGCGGTTTCATCATGCTGAGACTGTCGGCACCACGGAGGGTCGGGACGAAAAAGTAGAAAAAGACAAAAAGCTGGGGAAATAGGAGGATGACAACAGCTGCTTCAAGAAGGGGGTTGAGGATTTTTTTCATAGGCAAGTGTTCCAGTCGGTTCTCATTCAAGAAGGTTAATCGCAAAGGGATAAGGGTCAGTCATAGTGAAAGACACGTGTGAAGGCTACGCGTACAGCGTGTTTGACCTCCTGCATGTCAAGGGACTTCCCGAGAAGCTGGCTCATGGAGGTGATGCCGGCATCTTGAAGTCCGCAGGCGACAATGCCACCGTAATCGGAAAGCTGGGTATTCACATTGAGTGCGAAGCCGTGCATAGTGACTGAGTGGGCGACCCGGATACCAATCGCGGCCAATTTATTATTGCCGACCCAGACGCCCCGGTTTCGTGGATCACGGTTGGCTTGGATGCCAAAGGTCTCCAAGGCTTGGATGAGAACTTCCTCGAGTGACGTGACGTAGTCGAGTACGCGCATGTTGGCTTCGCCTAGGTGAAGGATAGGGTAGCCGACGAGCTGTCCAGGTCCATGATAGGTGACATCCCCGCCACGTGACGTCGTCACGCGGTCAATCCCTGCTTGCTGTAAGGCCTCTTCTGAATAAAGGATGTGGGTCGTCTCTGCAGAGCGTCCCAGCGTATAGACTCGCCGATGCTCCAGCAGAAAGAGGGTGTCGGATACGCTTCCTGCACAGCGCGCAGCGTGCGTCTGCTCTTGGAGGGCCAAGACGTCAGAGTAGGGTTGGTCGTTCCCTAAATCCTGTATGGAAAGCACTCTCATGCGGGTTTGCTCATAATGACAAAACCGGACACCTTACCTACGTAGAGTGACCGGTCTTGCTCTTTATAACACCAAAGCGGGTTTAAGCCAGCTTTGCGATGCTCGTCGCCATGCGTGATTTCTTGCGGCTAGCGTTATTCTTGCAAATAATGCCCTTCTTGGCTGTCTTGTCTAAGACGGAGGTATAGGCGGAAAACGCCTTTAACGCCTCTTCTTTGTTGCCAGACTCGATCGCCGCTAAAACTTTCTTGCGGGAGGTCAAACAACGGCTTTTTCCAGCCTTGTTACGCGTGTGACTAACTGCGGCCTGTTTGGCACGCTTGACTGCACTCTTGATATTCGCCATGAAACATTGCTCCTTAAAGATACTCTTCTCGTAGTAAAAACGTGCATAATATTACCTTTATTTTGCAGCTTGGTCAATTGTTAACCTCACTATTTTTGATTTTTTTTTCGTCTCCGCCCTTGCCAATTCAAAATAAATATGATATTTCCTTAAATTCTTTTGAGCGCTGAGGCATAGCGCATCCACTTATTTTTAGAGGAAAAGGAAAGCGTGACGGAACGAGAAGCATTGATAGCGTTTAACCGGGTTCAAGGACTCGGCCCTGTGACGGCGCGTCAGATTATTGAAGCGTTGGGGTCGCTGGTGGCTGTCTTTGAGACCTCGGCAGAGCGATTGATGGAGATTCCAGGGATTGGCAGTGAACGTGCGCTTTTGCTGACTCGCGAATTGAAGGAGGTTTCAGCCGAAGAGGAGCTGGAGCGGGCTTCAAAGACGGGTGTCAAGATTATCACGTGGGATGATGAAGGCTATCCGGCCTTGTTGAAGGAGATCGCCGATCCGCCGCTGGTTCTCTATGTAGCAGGTGAGGTTGCGGCGTTGGATACCCCTGGAATTGCGATTGTGGGGACCCGCCATCCGACAATGTATGGACGTGAAACTGCGCAACGTTTCGCCTATCAGCTTGCAGGGGCGGGGTATACCATTACCAGTGGCCTTGCTGAAGGGGTGGACTCGGAGGCGCATGCAGGAGCTTTAAAGGCAAAGGGGAGGACAATCGCTGTATTGGGTGGTGCTTTGGACTGTCTTTATCCAAAGTCAAACACGACCTTGGCCCGTGAGATTGCGACTCAAGGGGGGGCGGTTGTCTCAGAGTATCCGTTTGGTCGTCAACCCGATCGGCAGACCTTTCCGATGCGGAACCGCATTGTGAGTGGGCTCTCAAAAGGGGTATTGGTTGTCGAGGCTCCGGTGAACAGTGGTACATTGATTACGGCACGACAGGGGATGGAACAGAATCGCTCGGTGATGGTCATCCCTGGGCGAATTGACTCCAAGGCCTCTCAAGGGTGTCATGCACTGTTGAAGCAGGGAGCCTGCTTGGTGACCTCGCCGGAAGAGGTTATTGAAGAGGTTCAGGATTTGTTTATTGGAAAGAGTGCGCGCATCTCCTCAGAACTCGCCCAACCCTTGAAAAAGGTGGCGTTGAAAGAGGTGCGTCCAGCGCCAGTATTGGTCGCCGAAGAACGTTCAGTGATGGCGAATATCGAAGATGAGGGAACCCTGATTGATGTGATCATCCGTCAATCGGGACTTCCTGCTGGGCGTGTGAATGCGCTACTTGTGAGTTTGCAGATTAAAAGGCTTGTGAAGTTGATGCCAGGTGGCGTGGTCATGCGGGCATCCTAAAGAATCACAGACCTGTTGTTTTTAAGAAAGGAAGAGAAGAAATGGGAAAGAAGCTTGTCATTGTTGAGTCGCCCGCGAAGGCGAAGACAATCGGAAAAATTTTAGGTTCTGACTATGTGGTCAAGTCGTCCGTGGGGCACATCCGCGACTTGCCAGAACGTACATTGGGCGTTGATATTGAACATGGGTTTACTCCTAAGTATGTCGTCTCTTCAGATAAGACAAAGACGGTTGCAGAGCTCAAGAAGGCCGCGAAGACGGCGGATGTCATCTATCTGGCACCCGATCCTGACCGTGAAGGAGAGGCCATTGCTTGGCATTTGAAGGAGACGTTGTTGGGCGAGGCAAAGGAGACGCCTTTCTATCGTGTTCAATACAATGAAATCACGTCTCGGGCGGTCAAGGCAGCCTTTGATAATCCCGGCGTGATTGATATGAATCGGGTCAATGCCCAGCAGGCTCGTCGCGTCTTGGATCGGATTGTGGGCTATAAAGTCAGTCCGATGCTCTGGAGTCGCATCAAGCGCGGTTTAAGTGCGGGCCGCGTACAGTCCGTAGCCTTGCGCTTAGTCTCAGAACGTGAGCGCGAGATTCAGGCTTTCAAAATTGAAGAATACTGGGTTATGGGAGCTAATGTTTCCCGTCAGACCCCGCCGAAAGATCCCTTTTCAATTAAGCTGGTGAAGATTGATGGCGAGAAGCCGGCCATCAACTCGGAAGGCGCTGCCCGTGCACTGCTTTCGGAGATCGAGGGAAGCCGGATGTCCGTCAAGGATGTCCGCATCCGCGAGACCTCCCGCAGGCCTTTGCCTCCCTTCATCACCTCGACGCTTCAGCAGGCGGCCTCTAGTTTTTGTGGGTTTTCACCCAATCGCACGATGAGTCTGGCACAGAAGCTCTACGAAGGTATCGAGATCGGCAACGCTGGCGCAGTGGGTCTGATCACCTATATGCGTACGGATTCGTTCAATATCGCGCGTGACGCTCAGGCCTCCGCGAAGGATTTTATTACGTCCTCTTATGGTTCCGAATACTATCCGGAAACCCCGAATTTCTACAAGAGCCGTAGCAATGCGCAGGAGGCCCATGAGGCGATCCGTCCAACGGATATTCTGCGCACGCCTGAAAGCTTGAAAGGGGTTCTGGACGCACAGTCCCTTAAGCTGTATGACTTGATCTGGAAACGTTTTGTTGCCAGCCAGATGTCTGCTGCAAAACTCCAGCAGAAGACGGTTGAGATTCAACCCAGCAAAGAGGGGCTCTCCCATGTCTATACATTCTTTGCCTCGGCTTCTGAGGTGTTGTTCGATGGCTTCCTGAAGGTGATGGCCATCAATATCCATAAGAAAAAAGAGGATGATGAGGATGAGGAAGTTGAAGAGGTTGACCATCTTCCGCCATTGGCGACGGGCGACCTGCTCGATGTTCTCAACTGGTTAAGTGACCGCAAAGAGACCAAGCCCCCTGCACGGTATAGTGAAGCTTCGCTCATCCGGGCGCTCGAAGCGAATGGCGTGGGACGTCCCTCGACGTATGCGGCCATCATCGAAACATTGAATTCACGCGAATACACGACCCGCGAGAAGCGTCAGTTGACACCCACCGAGTTAGGGTTGAAGGTGAATGATCTCCTCGTAGCGAAACTCGATTCTCTGTTTAATGTCGGCTTCACCGCCGCGATGGAAGAGGAGTTGGATCGCGTTGAGGAGGGGCGTACGGAGTGGACCCAGATGATGGCTGATTTCTATCAGCGTTTCTCAACGTGGATGGAGTTGGCCAAGGAACCGCCAGCAGAAATGGCAAAGGTTGAGGGAGTCATGGCCCTGGTCAGCCTTATTAAGGAGTGGGGACCCGAAGTTCAACGTGGCAAACGTAAATACAGTGATGCGCGCTTTGTCACCTCGATCGTTGAGCAGATTGAAACCAAGGAGAAGCCGATTACCGATAAGCAGGTTGAGGCACTCGTGAAGATTGCGATGCGTTACCGTTCGCAGATCCCCGATCTCGATGCTCAGCTGATGGCACTCGGGTACAATGATTTGGTCGTTTCTGATCAGTCCATGGCCACGACAGAGTCTTCCATGACACGTTTTGATCTGCTGTCCCAGGTGAAGCTCTCTGAATCGCAAACCGAGTTTGTGGAGTCGCTACGGAGTCAGATGATGAATGGCCGTAAACTCAGCGACAAACAGATGGCGGCGCTGGAGCGTATTATTATTCAAAATGCGTCACAGTTTAAAGATTTTCAAGCGGTCACTGAGCAATTAGGCCTCTCTGCTGAACAAGCAAAACCCGAACAGGACAATGAAAGTCCACTTCTCTTAGAGATGCTCGGACAGGTCACGGAGTGGCAAGAACCCGTGAAACGTGGCAAGTTGGTCTTCAACGACAAGGACTTCTATGATAGTCTCGCAGGCCAGTTTGCGCGCCAGCAATCGCTGACCTTCCGTCAGCGCGCGGCGATGAAGCGTCTGGTCTTCCGCTACAAGGGGCAGATCCCGAAGTTTGAAGACTATGCTGAACAGTTGGGTTTGAATAAGAAGGCGACGGATAAGAAGGACGAATAGACAGTGGCAGTCGGCAGTACCAGTTGGCAGTTAATTCCCCAGGAATAAACGAATGTGTAACTGTATCGCACGAAGCCACTAAGCCACAAAGAAGAGAAAAACTTAATATTCTTATAATCTTAGTGTCTTTGTAGTCCGGTAGTTGCACTTCAATAAGGCAATAAGGCAATCACGCAATAAGGCAATTCTTCCGAAGTTATAGCTAAGGAGTCGTATGGGTTTTGAATCAGGCAATGTCAGTTTCCGTCTCTTCTATTTGACGCAACAG
>CAYWNP010000064.1:11694-14772 GCA_964459675.1 uncultured Akkermansia sp.
CCCGCCTCTTTACTGCGCGCGTATCAGAAGCTTGAAGAGGATATCGAGATGAAGGCGCGTGGCGTGGAGAACCTCTCACGGAAGGCCAAGGCAGAGGTGAAGGCACGTGTGATCGCGATGCTTCAGCCCAAGATGCCTCCGACCTTACAGAGCATTCCGACCGTGCTTGATTTTCGTAATGATCTTTTGATCGCAGGCGCACTGAATGACCAACAGATTGATGCCTTTGTCCTTTATGCTAAAGAGACACTCGACTCGATGCCGATCCTGCTGACCGCCGAGACCGCTGCGATGCGCCGGAAACAGGTGAATGCCAAGGATCTCGATCCTGTGATGTTCACGCCTGATGATACGATTGATCCGCCGATTGAAGGTACGCTGGGCATGGATTTCATGACCTGGCTCTGGTTTGCCTGGGAGAAGGAGGGCGGTGTCTATCATCTGCCAGACGGACGCGAATTCGGTATCATGCTGGAAGGTCCAGTCACCTTCTTCCGTGAAGGCCAGGGCGCCCACGAAGTCGCGTTACGCAAAGGACTCCCGCTCAACAGTCGTGAGGCTGGAACCGCCTTAGTTTGCGGTAAAAAGCTGAAGCGTGCCAAAGTCACTTTAGCCCATGCTGGTGCGTCTTATACGGCAAATATGGATTCAGATTTTGCCTTCCGCGGACTCAAGTTACCCAAGGGTGAGCAAGTGGAAGACACTGGCAAGATTGAAGAACGTATGATGTTCATCGAGTTCTTCTGGAGCGCCTGGCTTCACCTCTTTGACACCTTCCTCGACCTCCGCACAGATCCCCGCAAGTGGCAGAAAACACTCGCCAACATGCGCGACTGGGTGGGCGTACTGGCCACGAAATAGACCTTTATGTAAAGCAAGCTGCCTGCAAATTAAGATTTAGACCATACTCGCTTAGTTGAAATTAAAATAACTTACGATTAACCTTGAAGGTAAATCATGAATATGGTAAAAAAGAACCATCTTAAATGAAATGGGACTTTTCAGACCGACATCTGCAGGAGCTCTATGAAAAGGGGCGAAGCAAAAAGTTTAGATTCATCGACAAGGCTTTGGCTAAAAGATTTGTCGAGCGTGTTGGTCGGATTGATGCGGCGGTAACGATCTATGATTTGAGGGAACCTCCCTCAATGAACTTCGAAGCGTTAAAAGGTTATGAAAGTCGATTTTCTATACGTCTGGATGCCAAGCATCGCTTGGAATTTGAGATCGATTTTGAGAACGACGAGAAAACGGTAGGTTTCGTTCGGATTGTAACTGTCAGCAAGCATTACGCATGAGGTGGAGTATGGGCCAGTATAAATCATTTATAAATGTGGGGCCGGGAGATTCAATCCGTGAGGAGTTAGAGCATTACGGATGGGAGCAGAAGGATTTGGCCGATATCATGGGCATGACGGAAAAGCACATCAGTCAACTGGTGCGCAATAAGGTTCCTGTCACGTATGAGACGGCCTGCATGTTATCCAAGGTATTCAAGCAGTCGCCCCAGTTTTGGCTGAATTTGGATGCCAACTATAGGCAACGTTTGCAGGAGTCGGCAAAAGTCAAGGAAGCAGAGGCAAAAGCGTTGATCTATCGCTATATGCCGATTCGGGATTTACGGTTAGTCATGGATTTGCCCCGAAAGACAAATGAGCTGGTCGCGGCGATCAAGAAATTCTGGGGCATTGAAGAATTAGACTTTGGTTTTCTGGAGAAGCAAGCTGCCTGCTTCAGCAAGTCGGACGCCTACACGGGGTTTAATCCCTTTTATGCTTTAACATGGTTGAGGCTGGCGAAGAACACATTAACAGGCAAGCTGGCGGTTGGAAAATACAACCATTCAAGTTTGGAAGATTTGGCGCGGCGCCTTCCGGAGTTTACGGAGCTGGACAATGGTGTTCGCTGTTTCATCCAGGAATTGGCTCAATGTGGGGTGATCTTCCGTCAGGTGGATCACTTCCAGAAAACCTATACTGACGGGGCTTCGTTCTTCTCGGAAGGGCGTCCGGTCATTGTCTATACCGCCCGTCATGACCGCATAGACAACTTCTGGTTCACGATGGCGCATGAGCTGGGGCATATCCTGTTGCATGAGGATAATCAGGGTCAGGTTTTTATTGATTCGCTAGATCATCTCGACCTGACAAACAACCGCGAGAAGGAGGCCGACGATTTTGCCTCAAAAATGCTCAAGAATGCGGAGATTCTGGCTGCTTTTAAAGGTGTACTGCGTCCTTCCAGTTCACGTGTCCAGGCAGTTGCTGAACAGTTGGGGCTCCATCCCGGCATCATTGCGGGCTGTCTCCAGCACCATAAGAAAGCGGCCTGGACCAGTTTTCATGAGTTCAAATCCGAAGTCCGTCCGTTGCTGGGTAAAGCCATTTAAACGAAGTAAACGGACTCTGACGCAAATGGAACGTTGACATGATCAAGAAACAGAAATTGGAACTGACATGGATCGGCAAGGACGAGCAGCCGGTGCTGGAACCGCGCATCCTGATTGAGGATCCGACCAAAAGCTACGGCGACGCGTTAGTACTTGATTTAATGGTTCATAAATGGCTCAAATGGCTTGTCGCAACTCCATTCGGAGTATGACGCATTTATGACTCTTTTGACTCACAAGAAAAAATGAAGTTACTGATTCTCTTCCGACTAACTCACGGAATCTTCCGATGACTAATCTCGCTTTCATCGTTTTTCATAGCTAAAAAAGCTGAAAAGGGGATTGCAACATTCATTCACATCTGGTTTACTATAACAACCTTCTGAATGATCATTAACACCCAAAGGTTACTATGGCCCTCCATCCGAAGTTTCCGACATCACCCTATGCCCCGTTGATTCCAGAACAGCGCTGGTTTCCGGCAGACGAGATGCTTCGCAGTACCGCCTACGAAAAACTGATTCCGCCGCTGGTGGCAAATGTCAGGCAAGAGGTACATAAATGGCGTAATAACGGATATCCTGGTGCATCAGCGACTTCAGTCTCTTTATTGCGTTGGTGGTTTGAGACAGAGCAGCTCATCGAAAACGCCGACGGAACGCTCTCACCGTTTCGCTACTATTTTGCCC
>CAYWNP010000065.1:0-14739 GCA_964459675.1 uncultured Akkermansia sp.
AGGATCCGGCAACTTCTGGGGCGTCAAAAAATAAACAAAAAGAGGGGGATTATCACATGCATGCAGGAATTAAACGTTTCGCAATTGTTCTTTCACTGGCCGCATCCACACTGCTGGCGCAAGAGCAACCGATTGACATGAAGAAGCGGGCAGAAGAATTAAAAAACCTTAAATGGGGCATGTTCATCTGCTGGTCATTCAGCACCTTCTCCGGCAAGGAATGGACACCTGGCGTGACAAATGTCGCCTACTTCAAGGCCACAGGATGTGACACCGACCAATGGGCAAAGACCGCGAAGGAAGCAGGGATGGGCTACATCCTCTTCCTGGCCAAGCATCACGACGGCTTCTGCCTCTGGGACACCAAGACAACGGACCGCAAAGTCACGAAAGCGCCGTTGGGCAAAGATGTATTGGCCGAGCTGAAGAAGTCCTGTGACAAATACGGCATCAAACTTGCACTCTATTTCTCAGAAGGTGATTGGAGCTGGCCCGGAGCCAAGGATGGCAAAACTGGCGGCTCAGGTCAGGATGCTGAAAAGGAACGCACGCAACTGACTGAATTGTTGACACAGTACGGACCGATCGAATATATGTGGGTGGATCATGCCGCTGGCACAGGTGGTCTCACGCATCAGGAATTTTTAGCCCACTGCAAGTCGCTCCAGCCCGGCTGCTTTGTCGGATTCAACCATGGCGACCAGAGCGGCGTCAACATCCGTATCGGAGAGATGGGAAAACCAGGACCTCTTACCGATAACAGTGGTGCTGGCTACAATAAGGGAGCCCCCTCCAAGAATTACCTGCTCGCGGAATTTACCTACCCTATCCTGCCGAAACACAAGGGTGGAGCCATGTGGTTTTATTCACTCCCCATCCATGACGCGCTTTGCAAGTCGGCGGATTCGCTGTACACGGATTATCTGGGCGCTGTGAAGTATGGCAATATCTTCTCCATCGACGTCGGTCCCAACTACGAAGGCAAACTGCGCGATATCGATGTGAAGACCCTCCAAGCCGTGGGCGAGATGATTCGTGCAAAAGCGCCAATGCCTGCAAACTAACAAATTCCTCAAAGCAGAGGTTTTTCTCACAGAGGCACAGAGAGCACAGAGGATATTAGTTAAGGTAGCCTAATCGGTTTCACTTAAATATTCTCTCTCCGTGTACTCTGTGCCTCTGCGAGAAATAACGGATACAGTTTTGCATTGAACAGGGCCATGCTTTAGTTCATACTGAAAGCACATGTATTTACCCTGTACAGCTGAGGAGATTAAACGCTTAGGCTGGGATGCGCCGGACATCATCCTTGTCTCCGGTGACACCTATCTCGACACCCCCTATTCAGGCGTTGCGTTGATTGGTCGTGTCCTGATGAATGCCGGTTTCCGTACCGCCATCATTGCCCAACCCTCAATCACGACGACAGACGACATCAAACGTCTGGGTGAACCCCGTCTCTTCTGGGGCGTATCCGGTGGTTGCGTTGACTCGATGGTCGCTAATTTCACAGCCATGGGGAAGCGCCGCAGACAGGATGATTTCACGCCTGGCGGTGAGAACAATGCACGTCCAGATCGCGCGGTCATTGCTTACTGTAATCTGATCCGCTCAGCCTTTAAACCCTGCAAACCACTCGTAATCGGCGGGATTGAGGCAAGTCTACGGCGTATTGCCCACTATGATTTCTGGACGGACGCGGTGCGCCGTCCCTTACTCTTTGATGCCAAGGCAGATATTCTTGTCTATGGCATGGCCGAACGGACGATCGTTGAGTTAGCAACACACCTGCGTGAACAGCGTGACTGGCATGATCTTCGCGGACTTTGCTATGCAGCACCTACGTCCAGCCTCTCCGCGAAAGATTACATCCCCCTACCCTCCTATGCCGAAGTTGCAGCAAAGACCGATGTGGGTCATCGTCAGTTTCTTGATATGTTCAAGCTCTTCAGTGCGAATCAGGACGCCCTTACGGCAAAAGCGTTGATGCAACCCGTTGATACACGTGCGCTGGTTCAGAATGCGCCCGCCTTCCCCCTGAAGCAACCAGAACTTGATGCGGTTTATGATCTTCCCTTTGAACTGGATACCCATCCCTTCTACGCAGCCAAAGGATTTGTACGCGCCTGGGATACGATCCGTTTCTCCATGACCACGCACCGAGGGTGTTACGGTGAGTGTAACTTCTGCGCGATTGCGGCGCACCAGGGACGGACCGTGGTCAGCCGTTCCGAACGTTCCCTGATTGCCGAGGCCAAACGTTTTCTCCAACACCCGAAGTTTAAAGGGGTAATTTCCGATGTCGGCGGACCGACTGCCAACATGTATGGTTTTGAATGCGAGAAGAAACTGCGAACGGGGGCATGTCCCAATAAGCGTTGTCTCACCCCTACCTGTTGCGCCGGGATGAAGCCTGATCATCGGCCCCAACTCCATCTCCTTCGTGCCTTGCGCGCGTTACCTGGGATGCGGCATGTCTTTGTGGCCTCAGGAATTCGTCCAGATCTTGTCTTAGCGGATGAACATGGGGGAACCTATATTGACGAACTCGCAGCCCATCATGTCTCTGGACAACTCAAGCTTGCACCTGAGCATGTCATGCCGCGCATTCTGGAATTAATGGGCAAGCCCGACATTGATAGTATGTTGCATTTTAAAGAGCGCTTCGATGCTGCGAACCGAACGGCGGGGAAGCGACAATTTCTAACCTACTACTTCATTGCTGCGCACCCAGGGTGTAGTGATGATGATATGCGACAGCTCGCGAAATTTGCGCAGTCAAAACTTTGTCTCACCCCTGAACAGGTTCAGGTCTTCACCCCGACCCCTTCCACATGGTCGACGGCCATGTATTATACCGGGATCAACCCTGCGAGTAATAAACCGATTCCTGTTGCGCGAACCTTCCGCGAACGGCATGAACAAAAAGAGATTCTAATATCAAAATAGGGCTCTTTACTGTTTCTTGAAATCTAACACCAAAAGACGCTAATTTTGCGTAACTAAATCATTTTATTTTAATGTGCTGTCCCTCACAGAGGCACAGAGGGCACAGAGAAATGTTTATCCCGAATGAATGATATAAAATTTTTCCTCCGTGAGCTCTGTGGGCTCTGTGAGAAAAAAAGGCTATTTTTTCTTCAGCAACATGTCAATCGACATGCCTGCGTAGCCGAGACGATGCAGAAAGGCCAGACCGCTGTCCATGGAGTTCGGCGGATAGATCACATGCCGATTCTTCTTGAACGCACTGAGCAGACGCTCATGCAGCCAATCCTTGCTGATGGTGGGCGAAAAATAGTAGACCGGCATGAAGAGGTCCGTCTCAGGCGTGATGACACCCTCTGCCAGTGCGCGTTTCTCAAGAGGCGTTCCCGGCAGAATACGAATGCCCAGGAAGATGAAGGAGGCTGCACCTTGCAAGCGAAGGATATTTTGAATCCCCTCTTCAACCGTCTCCGGTGTCTCACCAGGCCCCCCCATCATGAAGTAGTGAGAGACGGTAATACCTGCATCGATAAAGAGTTTCTGCGCGGCTTCGATATCGTTAAAGCGAAAATGTTTTCCCATCTCCTTCAGCGTGGTATCCGAGGCGGCATCTGAACCCAGCTCAATCGCGGAGAGGCCTGTCGCCTTCATCTGCTGCATCACTTCGGGTTCAATCGTGTCGGGACGGAAAAAGCCAGTCCAGGGCACGTTGATCCCTTGCTTCGCCATCTCAGCGACTAAGCGCTTGTAGTGTCCAAAGCTGTCGTTAAAGATGGAGTCTGTAAAGAAGATCTGCTTCACGCCCTTTTCCAAGAGTTTTCGGATATCGGCGATCACGGAGGCGGGATGACGCGGACGAACCACATACCCCTCCAAAAGCGGATAGGTGCAATAGACACAGTGATGCGGACAGCCGCGCTTCGTCTGAAGAGGGACCACTCCCCCACCCTTCTGATAAGCACCCAGCAACTCGTCGGAGTAGTGAGGCGAAAGCATCTCATCGGCATTCAGAGGTTGGCGCTCTTCCATGATACGGGAGGCGGGCTCTTTCCCCTGTTCCAACAAGGCGACATATTCGACAATCGTCCGTTCCGCCTCACCCCGGATACCGTAGTCCGCGCCTGAAGCCTCCAGAATGCGCTCAGGCATCACGGAGAAGCCAGAGCCGCCTAGCAGAATCTTGGCGGAGGTGACCGCACGGATCGCATCTACCGCACCTTTTAAGTGTTGTGCATAGTGGACCTCTGAACAGACATTCACATTGTCGAGGTTACGGAAGGAGATGCCGACAAGGCCGGGACATTCCCGTTTCACCGTCTCCTGAAGGTGTTCATAATTAAAATCCTGAGAGAAGAGATCATACTGGATCACGGTATGACCAGCCTGGTTCAGGGCATTTGCCACCACGGCCATGCCCAAGGGATAAACCGGGTATGGCGAAGGGGAAGGATTACAATAGACGAGGAGAATCTTCATTGCGGCGCATCCTTCTTGCCCCACCGCACACGATTTTTGGGGAGGCCTCGTTCGGGGTCAATGCCATCCTTCAATTCCTTGTGAATCACATTCAGGAAGAGGCGTGCCATACGTGTTGATGGATCGGCTTCACGATAAAAGGATTCCCAGGCATAGTGATACATTTTTTCCAAGACATCGGGTGTCATTTTGGCCGGACGATAGACGACTTCAGAGCCTGTATAACGGATCCAATCGTTATGCAGGATACGGCCCTCGCGTTCCAACTGCGCCCGGACTGGGGTGTGCGGGAAGGGAACCAAGACAGTAAATTCAGCCATATCCAGTTTCATCTCTAAAAGAAAATCCACCAGTCGCTTAACATCGTCTTCCGTCTGATCATCAAGCCCTAAAAGGATTGTCCCCTCCACGCCGATGCCAAAGTCATGCAGCCGTTGGACTCGCCGACGGATGCCTTCCGTGGGGCCAGCCACCGCTTGATAGACATACCAACACCCAGCATCAGCAGCCAGCTTCAGCACTTCGTCGTCATCGAGGATCGGATGGGAGACCCACTTCTTTTTGAGCGGAGCAATCGCGCGGAAGAGTTCCTTCTCCCACTTGCCATCTTGCGCCAAGGAGTTGTCCACGATAAAGAAACGGTTGTTGGGGATGCTCGCCATCTCCTGGACAACGGCCTCGACGGGGCGGGGGCGGAAATTGCGTCCGCCAAGGAAGGGTGTGCAGCACGGGAAGCAATTAAACCGGCAGCCACGTGAGGCGTGAATCAGGTCAACCATCTGCACGCCTCTGAAGTTGTAGCGCTCCCGATTTAAGATGTCGCGTCGTGCAGGGCCGACTAAAGCGATATCCGGCGGATTGCGCAGATAATCATAGACTGGCTTGAGCTTTCCAGCTTTAAAATCTTCGATTACAGCCCCCATACGGCCTTCAGCCTCACCGAGAAAGACACTGTCGGCATGGGCCTGGACTTCATCGGAATGAAGCATGGTGGAGATACCGCCAAAAAGCACCTTGATGCCCCTGGCGCGATAAGCGTCCGCAATCTCCCACGCACGCGGCATCTGGCAGGTCAGCATGACCGAGAGCGCGACAAGATCAGGCGAATCATTGAGGTCAAGTGCATCCACATTCTCGTCAACAAACGTCAACTCCACATCCTTTGGCACTGTGGCGGCAAAACAGACGGGGCCATGCGGTGGCAAGTGAAACTCCGTCTGATGAAGCAACTTGGGCCAGCGCGGGTAGATCAATTTGAATCTCATAAACCACCTTCTTTCATAAAAACAACGTGAACTTCATTTTCGTGGATCGCCAGAACAACCATCGCCTCGGCAAGGCCATCCTGGAGTACGTCACGGGCGACCTTGAGAGCCGGACGAACTGTACCCTCCGACTCCGCAACATAGAGGAGCGGACCCGTAAAACGTAAAGCAATCGCCACTTCAGAGGCGACAGCTGTGGGAAGCGTCGCCGCGAAGAGCTGTCCTCTGCCCAAGATAGATCCTGTTGCCACATAATCCTCAAAATAGGTGCGATTCATCTTTGCACTTCCCTCAGGCAGCCAGACCACAAGTCCGACACAGGCTTGGGGACGTTCCTGACGATCCCACCGCAACAGTCGGTCTTCATCCAAGAGCAATCCCTCCTTGGACAACAGCGATGCCACGGCAAGGGATGCCCGTTGTGCATCAGGAGAAAAACGTGCAAAATGTTTTGGAGTCACAAATAAGGGTTTATCAGTGAGCTCCGATGTTGGGATGCGATAGTCGTGTTCGACAATCTGCGGTGCGCGCTTTGCCTGTTCGACAGGGCGTGTTTTGTTAGAAGGCTTCAGGCCGACCAGCAGTGCAACATTCACACCACCAAATCCCGAATTGGTCGTTACCATCACACCCTGGCGGGTCAACGGTTGGGATGCTTGACTGACCCACCCTTCTGCTTCTGGTGGGATTGCGGAGAGCCCGACTGTCCCTGGAATCTGGGCGCGTTTCAGAAATTCCAACGAGAGCAACATCTCCACGAGTCCTGCAGCACCCAGTGTATGGCCTGTCCCCCCTTTGACGGAAAAGAGCGGGATCTTGGAAGATGATATGACGTGCTGGAAGGCCAGAAGCTCCATTTGATCATTGTAAGAGGTCCCCGTGCCATGCGCGCAGACGGCCACGAGCTCATCCGTCGAAACGGCTGCCATGTGGAGGGCTTGCTCAACAGCCTCTGCAAGGGGAAGGCCATCACGGGAAGGGCCCGTCAGATGGTTGGCATCACAGGTGAGCCCCCACCCCAGCACGTATCCCAGTATGGCGCAACCATCCTGTAATGCGCGTTCCTCGCTCATCAACACCGTATAGGTCGCGGCCTCACCGAGGGAGACACCTTTCCGGGACACATCAAATGGACGGGCACCCGCAGGGTCAAGCGCCATCAAGGTTGCGAAACCAGAGAGGGTAAACTCCGAAAGCGTGTCGCATCCGACGACACAGATGCACTCCGCTTCACCCCTTTGGATTGATGAGGCAGCCATGGCCACAGCGGCAGTCGAAGAGGCACAGGCAGCAGAGAAGAGTACACCCGCAGTTGCCGGCAGTCCGAGTCGCTCAGCGACGCGACCGGCAAGCGAACGAATCTCATATTCAGGACGAGCAACGCATTGGCCAGCACGGAGATCTGTCTCCAAAAAATCAATCTCGCCAACGGTGGTCGCAACATAAACGCGGGCATCGCGCGGGAGCTTGGGCGGATGTGCAAACAAGCGATCCAGCAAGCGGCCCAACCGGCCCTCAGCCCCTTCGATACCCTCCACACGCCCCACCGGCATCTCACGCAAGGGAGGCGAGAAGGAATCTCCTGCTCGTGTCAACCGGCTTACGCCCGCGAGCAATCCATCGGCACAGCATGCCACCCCGTCTCCGTAGGCAGAGACAAGACTTTGGGAAACAACAGCTACGGTTTTCACCGTTGCAGGCATGCAAAATCCCCTTTCTTCCAGCGAGCAAGACAGTTTGTCCAAATTTCAGGAGAGATAAAACAGACCGAATTCGTCCGCATATCCATAAAGACCTGTTCAGTTCGGGCGACCACACGCAAGGATCCATCGGGTCCATGAACCTGGAAAGACATATTCAAACGTGCAGCTTCCGAAGCATGGAGCGTCGCCGTGACCTGCACGACCTCATCTAAGGTGCATGGCGCAAGGTACTGAACCTCGTAGGAGACGATCGGAGGAGAAATCATGGCCGCAAAAAAGGTTTCATGGGATAAACCACAGGCATCCCGCAGTTCTGCGGAGGCCTCTTCAAAATAAACAGCATAACGACCAAACCAGACAATTCGCATGGGATCAACTTCAGAAAATCCAACGCGATGTTGAGTGGTCATGGACAGGGGCCGATATCCTTCGATATCAGGATAAGCCAGCTTATCTACACGGCGACGGTTGCTCATACGCTTGCCTCCACCAGTTCGCAGGAGAGCGCCGAGACTTTCTGCTCAGCCGAGAAGTCCCAACGCGCCTGAACCTTCACGCATGCTTCCTTCTTAATCCAATCAAAGGTCAACCCGATGTTTTGGTCTGGTTTCACGACCTGGAAAAATTTTACAAACAAAAGTTTTTTCAGCTTCAACTCCTTGCCTAACGCTTGTGACACAATCTGTACAACAGCGTCAATCAGTGTAACCCCTGGCAATATGGGCTCCGCTTCAAAATGGCCACGAAAAACTGGATCTTCTGCCAAAAAAGTAACACTGGCCTCGCCGTGCTCGCCCTCAACCTTGATTTTGTTCACTTGCATCGTCTTTGACCTTTTTTATCCAGTTTTAAAGGGGATCATTTACGCAGATCCACGAAGCGAATAGGCTTGCGTGATTGCGGGAGATAGACCTGTTTACGGAGAATTGCCTCATCAACGATGCTGAGTCCCACACGAACGCGAAGACGCGCCAAGAGTGCGGCCTCCACCTTTTGCCTGAGCTCAGATGTGTCCTGCGCAAGCGAAATATCAACGTGGAGCACATCCGCTCCAGAGTGGCTCGTCGCACGCAACAGATACTCAGTTACTTCCGGGATACCGTTCAATGCTTCAAAGACTGTTGCTGGATAGAGGGTCGTTCCCTTGACTTTCAGCATCTGGGCGCACCTGCCGAGAATCGGTCCCAGCCGAGGCGTCCTTCGTCCGCACGAACAGGGCTCATCCATCAGATAGCCGATATCGCCTGTTCGGAAGCGTAGCAGCGGCATCCCCTCGACCCCTAAAGGCGTCACAACAATTTCACCGGTCTCTCCCCTCTTCACGGGCTGACCTTTTTTATCAAGGATCTCGATGATGCCTAAATCGGGCGCAGCGTGTCCACCCTGTTGGGCTTCACATTCGCAGAACGACGTCACGATCTCAGAAGAAGAGTAGGTTGAGAAGGCAGGAGCGGACCACACATGTTCCAGCTCCTCAGTCAAGGCGGTTGGCTTCATCCACGCATCCCGCAACGGTTCACCGATACAGATCAGACCACGGATACCCTTTGGAGCGACTCCGCGCTCGTGAAGGTGGCGCCCAAGCTTCCTGAGAAAGCCTGGAACACCAACAATAAATGTCGGGTGCATCAAGCCGATGACGGAGGTGTGCCCCTCAACAAGGTTCAAACCACTGCGGATGGTGGCGGCCCCCACAGCTTGCGCCCCGAGGCAGTACGCATACCCCGCAACAAAGCAACGATCGAGCGTACAGGTCAACAGGACCCGATCGACACGCTTCATTCCACAGCCTTTAAAACAAACTGCTTCATTATAGGCTAATCTCGAAAGGTCGCGCGCGGTATACATCATTTGCGTCGGAATACCCGTGGTGCCTGAGGACTGAACAATGTCGCGAACGTTCTTCACGTCAACGGCCAAGAAGGCCATATTATCCCGCTCCAGATCAGCCTTGGAGGTGAGAGGAAGATCCTGCAATACCTCGAGCGACATGCGTTTACGTTTCGAGCGCGTGATCTTGCTGAGTGTTGTCGCATAGAAAGGGGATTGGGCGCACTGCTTCAGATGTTGTGCGAGCAACATCTCCTGCTGCTGCCTGATCGTTTCAAGCGGAGCAAACGCCAAGCGTGACTGTTGGGGATAGGCAGGCATTACGTAGTTTTCATCCTTTCAACTTCCTGCTGAATAAGATCGCGTACTTTATTCTTCAGCTGGAAGGGTGTCATGGACTGATAGGTTTCCCACGTGATCTCTGGCAAGCAATGAACACGAACGGTTGAGGGTTCTAAAAGGAGTGAACCGCGCGCTGGCGCGTGAGCATTCCCGTAGATGCACACAGGAAGGATCGGCACCTTTGTCGCCAACGCGACGCGAAACATGACACTATGAAAGGGCCCCAACGGCTTCTCGCCCGCCCGCGTTCCTTCTGGAAAGGCGATGACGGAGGTTCCATCTTGTAAGAGCTTTGTACACGCTTCCACAAATGCATCAGGCTCCATATGTTTAACATTGAGATATCCAGACCAGCGAGCAAAGACACCCCAGACGGGTAGTTTAAAGGGCCAGACATTGACGACTTGGACCGAGATTTCTGGCAAACAGGCCATCAAAAAAGGATCTGAAGCTGAGATATGGTTACAGATAATCAGTTTTGCGGTTTGGGCATCCCGGGGGGCAGCTTTATAAAGAACCGGTCCCATCGGTCTTGCCAAGCCATGAATGATTCCATAGCCATAAACTTTAATGAGGCGTCGGAAGCGATGCATGTTCTTCACATGCGAAAAGAAGTGAGCTGTCACAATCATATACAACGTCATCACCGTCACCGAGACAATCGTATAGATCGCCAGGAGCGGATAGAAGACAATTGCAAAGAGTATGACAGTCAGACGGCGCATGAAGCGGTTAAGCCTTCTTCTCGTTATAAATCACTTCAATGAATTGATAGACGTCCCCCAGCGTACGAATGCTGCGCACACGTTCATCATCGCGAATCTGTACGCCGAACTTCTTCTGGATCGCGACCACGAGGTCAACCGTATCCAAGCTGTCCAGGCCGAGTTCCAAAAAGATATTCGCCTCCGGAACTAAACGTTCGGGCGCGATTTCAAAGGACTCCTCGAACACACTGTTGATCGTTGTTACTATTTCTTCTCGTGTCATAACTATCTCCTCCTTCAATCAATTTTGCAAACCAGCGAAGCGTTAATTCCACCAAAGGCAAAACTGTTCTTCATAAAACAGGTCGCTTGTGTTGTTTCAATCTCTGTTACGTGGCGTATTCCCTGACACTCAGGTGCAACCGAGGTCAGATTTCGTGTCGGATAGATCCGATTCTTGCGGAGTCCGCTCAGTGTGGCGATCAGCTCGATCGGACCAGACGCGCCTAAGGTATGGCCGAGATGACCCTTCAAACTGCTGACAGGGATGGCGTCACCGAGTACGGCATGAATGGCAGCGGCCTCTTCCCCGTCACCTTGAAGTGTAGCTGTGGCATGTGCGCTGACATAGCCGATATCCGAGGGGGAACACTCGGCATTGGCAATCGCCTGCCGCATGCATTGAGCAATAGACTCGCGATTGGACTCACTGATATGCGATCCACCCGAGCAGGTGTCAAAACCCAAAATCTCGCCGTAAATCGTTGCGCCGCGTGCTAAAGCATGCTCGCGTTCTTCTAGGAATAAGATGCCAGCACCCTCACCGCAGACGAGTCCGTCACGGGCGGCATCAAAGGGCCGCGAGGCATGGTCCGGATCGTCATTGTATTTTGTAGAGGCGGCCAGAAGCATATCAAAGACACCCGTGACTGTTGAGTGGAACTCCTCGGCGCCGCCGCAGAATATCGCCTCCTGGCTCCCGGCACGGATCAATTCGTAGGCTGTCCCAATCGCTTGCAGGCCAGAGGCACAGGCCGCATTCGTCGAGAGAAAACGTCCCTGAAGTCCCAAATATTGAGCCAGATTCATGGCCACCGTATGAGACATACTCTGAAAAAACTGCATGGCCTGAATCAAGCCGAAATCACGCGTGGGAATAAAGGTCTCATAGATCTGGTGGATCGTGATCGGGCTTGGGGTTGTGGACCCTGCGATGCACCCCACCTTTCCAGGTGCGAAGAGCGCGGGCTGGTAACCCGCTTGTTGCGAAGCTTCAAGCGCTGCCTGAGCAGCGAAGATACTCATGCGGCTCATGGAACGGCGATTCTGCCGCGGAATCAGCTTTTCGTTCTTCAGCTCCGCAGGCGCAGCGAGCCAGCTCCGAAGTCCCTTGCAGGCTTCCAGTTCAGGGCAGCGACGAATGGCATGGCGATGATCATCCAGTGCCTGGATCGTTTCCGATACCGAGCCACCGAGAGGAGTCACAGCCCCCATTCCTGTAATGACAACACGTTTCATCTCATCCCTTTCCGCTCTTCCAGAAGTTCGAATCAAAAAGTTCTTTACCAATCATCTGACGTACAACAAAGAAGCCCGAGAGCATAGACCCCATGACGCCTGGGACAAATGCGCTCTGACCCGCCGCATAGAGGTTACGAATCGGTAGACGACCAAACAGACCATACTGGCCGATTTTCTGCATCACGCCATACGCACTGCCCTCAGGGGACTGCAGATAATCACGAAACGTCAGGAGCGATGCGGAGTCCACCCACTTCATGCGGTCTGAGTAGGGCACCATCTCTTTGAGCCGCTGAGCGACGCGATCAAGACGTGCTTTTTTATACGCGTGATACTCCGCCGGACGTTTCCAGAGTGAGGTTACCTCCCAGGCCTTGACCTCATGTGCAAACGAGAGTTCCAGCGCGGAGACTGAGGGGGCTTTTGAACCGTGACCCTCAGGCACTTCAATCAAGACCAAAGGACCGTCTCCTTGCCAGGAGGCATCCATCATCTTATCAAAATCAGTATCTGGGAAGAGTGAGTGGATAGAGTGCGCAAAGCCTGGGACAGGCGCATCGCCTTGTACGATTCCAAAGCCAGCAAAATATCCCGATGTCGGCTCCAGCATCTCCACCCGCTCGGAAAACGCCTTATGCAGTTTAAACGGCTGCATCAACTCGAGGATATGAAAGGGATGCTGTGTCATGACACAGCGTTGAAAGGTGACAACCCGTCCGTTCGAGAGGGTTGCTTCCGTAGCCATATTCTGTTCAAGTCGCTGAAAGGACTCCACCGCGCAACTTGTAATGATCTCCACACCGCACTGGAGTGCCTCCTCTAACAGGGCATCTGCGAGTGCGCTACCGCCCCCTTCCACCACGCCGTTGGATTGATGGAGACCATAGGAGACACGCGCATGAACACCGAAGGGGACCTTCGCAGGTGGGGTTCCGTGGCACATGGCGAAAACAGAGGCTGCACCTTTCAACACGGGATCGTGAAACTTGGCATCCAGGACCTCTTTCAACGAAACATAGTCTTCATCCAGGCGGCCATACTCCACGAGGGGTTCATCGGGTTGCATCCCCATGGTCTTGGAGGCAATGGTCTTCAGTGTTGTGAAGTACCAGCGGATCGCCTCGGCTTCTTTTGGGAAATAGGAGGACCAAAGTTCGATCGTCGCCTCAATGCCAGCCGGGACATGAATCTCGGCATTTCCCTCTGAAGAAAATACAAAACGGTGTGTGCACGAGTCATCCCCGGCAATCAATTTGACACGCTGATCTACAGACAACTGGCGAAGAAGAAAGGGAAAGAGTTCACCGGGGCGAATACTGCCGGTAAAGTGGAAGCCGGTGTCGAAGTGAACACCGGCTCGGCTAAACCCCCTTAACCCACCGCCAACCGCTGCGCCGCGCTCGACCAGAAGAACCTTGCGTCGGGATTTTGCAAGCAGGATTGCGGTGGTGAGTCCGGCAGGGCCAGAGCCGATCACGAGATCATCGCAATGTATATTGGGGAATGCACTCATATTGCCATGCCGCCATTTACACCGATCACTTGTCCATGGATGTACATGCACGGTTCTGAGCAGAGGAAATTCACAACGGCGGCGACTTCATCAGCTGAACCAAAACGATGCAACGGGATTAAAGGCAATATCAGCTCTTTGGGTAACGCTTGCGTCATCTCTGTCTCAATGACACCAGGGGCCACGACATTCACGAGGATATTTTTACGCCCGACTTCGCGGGCTAACGCCTTGACCGCTCCGATCAACCCTGCCTTGGACGCCGAATAGTTGACCTGCCCTGCTTGGCCGATTTGACCGGAAATGGAGGATATGACCACGATACGTCCACGCTTCATCCGGATCATCTCAAAGATCACAGGCTTGGTGACATTGAAGAATCCATCCAGATTCGTATGGAGAACTGCATCCCACTCTTCATCCTTCATGAAGGCCAGCAGATTGTCCTTGGCAATGCCCGCATTGTAAACTAAGACATCAGGGCATTGTTTTTCGAGCAACGGCGTCAGTGCGGCACGCACAGACGCGCGATCTGCCAGATCAAAAGAGAGGAGGTTACAGGATCGTCCCAAAGCTTCTACAGCGGTCTTCACCTCCTGTGCGGCCTGATGATTGGATTGATAGGTTACACAAAGATCGAACCCAGCTTGGGCCAGCCGTAAAACAATGGCTTTGCCGATTCCGCGGCTTCCCCCGATGACTAAAGCAAGACGATTATTATTCATACATCCTTAAATGCAACCTGTTAGGAAAAAACAGGTTCGTATTTTGCCATTTTATCACTATTTTTACAAGGCTAAACAGGTTGGCAGGTCACCGCTAAGTTTTTCGACAACCCACCAAAAATTTATTTGTTGATTTTTTAGCTACCCCTCGGCCGCTATCAACGTTATATAGGAGCAAAACAATGAAAAAGAAAACACCCACTAAAAAATGTGGGAGCGGAGATTATTTGACTCTTGACTCCCGCTCTGGGATGAGCGACCCCATTGCCTCTTTAGAGTTACGTCCCTAAGGCACTCTCATATTTATGTCCTAAACTTTATTATACCAAGAAAAGCTAGGCATCCCATGACCATAAAAATAACTCCCCCCAATATAAATGCGATCTGATATTGTCGCTCGCCTGTTGAAAATCCCCAAAGCCTCAAATTCCAAAACTTTGCCACCTTTCCAATCTTTTGACTAAATATTATCATCGCAAGACCCAATAGTGAAAGATAAATACTACCGATTGAGGATAAAGTGTTTTTCATAGATTTTATTCAATACAATTTATTGTAGTTGTCGTTTATTCCACATTAACGCTAAGAAAGAGAGAATTTAGTAAAGGCTTAACAAGGGGCAGAGGGGTCGTAGCTAAAAATTCAACAATTGAAGTCATACTTTCTTCT
>CAYWNP010000066.1:0-4113 GCA_964459675.1 uncultured Akkermansia sp.
CCCCGTTCCGGGGACTTACCGTGCGTCTTCAAGAACCGGCTTTTCGTCGCTGTTCAAGACGCGGGAAACTGCGCCCCGTGCGATTTCAATCGTGACTTTGGGCGAGACCTCGACCAGGAAGCTGGCGTCTTTGACTTCAGCGACGGTGCCGATGAGGCCGCCAGCAAAGAGAATACGCTGTCCTGCACGCAATTCGGAGATCAGCTTCTGGCGCTCCTTCTCCTTGCGCTGCTGGGGACGGATCATCATAAAGTAGAAGATACCGAATACGAGAACCATCGGGAGGAGCATGCCGCTGATCCCTGCCATGCCGCCCTGTTGTGCCGGGGCTGCTGTTTGAGCTATCATCATGAGTGTGTTCATTGTTATTCCTTTCGTAATGTCATTGCCAGCTCTTTTCGCCACTCGGCGAAGGAGTCATTGGCAATCGCTTCGCGCATCTCGCGCATAAATTCCAGATAACGGTGCATGTTGTGAATCGTCAGCAGCCGGACGCCCAGGATCTCGCTCACGTTGATCAAGTGACGGATGTAGGCACGGGAGAAGTTCTGGCAGCAATAGCAGGTGCATCCCTCTTCAACTGGGCGCATGTCTGTCTTGTAGGAGCCCCCCTTCACGGGATAGGAGCCCGTGCGTGTATAGGCAGTCCCGTGACGCGCCACGCGGGTGGGGATGACACAATCGAACATGTCCACCCCACAGGCGACGGACTCGCACATCTGGTACATGTCTCCGAGCCCCATGACATAGCGCGGCCGCTCGCGAGGCAAGAGACGTGAACCATCTGCGACGCCCTTGAGCATGATATCCTCGGGTTCACCCACACTCACGCCGCCCACGGCATAGCCGTCAAAGCCCATGGCGATGAGTTCTTTTGCGCAGTGCTCCCGCAAATGCGTGTATTCGCCTCCTTGGACGATGCCGAAGACGAGTTGCCCTGGGGCGCGTGGCTGTTCGAGGCATTGCGCAGCCCACTTCAGGGTCTTGGCCACGGATTTCTGTGCGTAGTCCGGCTCACAGGGATAGGGCATGCACTCGTCAAAGCACATGGCAATGTCTGATCCGAGGATCCGCTGGACCTCCATAGATTCCTTGGGCCCGAGAAAAAACGTTGAGCCGTCAATATGCGACTGAAAGGTTACGCCATCGTCGGTGATCTTGCGTAGATTGTTGAGGCTGAAGACCTGAAAGCCACCACTGTCGGTGAGGATGGGCTTGTCCCAGCCCATAAAGCGATGAAGTCCTCCACAGGCGGCCATGACCTCCATGCCTGGGCGTAGCATGAGGTGGTAGGTGTTTCCCAAGATGATCGAGGCACCTGCGGCATGAAGGTCGCGGGGTTCTAACGCCTTGACTGTTGCTTGCGTGCCTACGGGCATGAAGACTGGGGTGTCAATGGCGCCATGGGTAGTCCATAGACGGCCAAGACGAGCGCCAGTATGGCGATCCTCTTTCAGGACTTCGAAGGTTCCCGGACTCTTGCTCTGTTTTTCAGGGGTCATAAAGCGGTGTAGTAAATCATAAACAGGGGCGGAATTCAACCTATCTTATTTTAAGTGCATCCACGTAGCGAGCTTGCTTGCTTTTGCTTCCGCCACAGGGGGTTCTTGTGTCTCTCTTTTCTCGGAGCGCTCCAGCGACTCGAGGCGTGCGAGCAGGGCTTGGTTGTTGGACTGAAATTGCAACCGCTCAGATTCGCGGACTTTTCGCTCTTCTGAAAGTTCAAACTCGCGTTTGTGAATTTGCTCTGATAATTCCTGAACCTTTTTGTCGTTGCGTTCACCTTCACGAGCAAGGGTTTTTAAACGATTAGCCTCGGTCTCTGCAACCTGAAGTTTGCGCGTCAATTCGCGTGTGCGCTCTTCAGCGGCTCGCATGTCACGATCATGAATGAAGCGGAGGTTGTCAAATTCGGTCCGGATGCGAGCGGATGCTGGATCAGAGGTCTGTTCACGCGCACTGAGGCGCGTCATCTCCGCAGGGCTACTGCCCAGCTTTCGCGTCAGCGCCTGTTTGCGTTCTTGAAGAGCGTCTAACCGTTTACCAGAAAGCTGTTTGAGCTGTTCCAGATGCTGCCGTTCCACCTCTTGATCTTGGCCAAGGATCTCCAGTTCTTGCTTTAAGAGCTGAAAGACGGCAGCCTGATCAGAGTAGAACTGTGCAATTTTCTCGGGCGATTGCGAACTAAAGCGTTCCAACTCGGCGATCTTTTCTAAGTATTCGGTATCGCGCGTGTTGGCCATGCAGAGCAGGTCAGCAAAATCACGTTCAGCGTCGAGAGCCTTGGCTTGAGCCTTTTGGGTCTCTTCAACACATTTCTCATAGGCGAGGTGGAGCTTATCAAAATCCTCCTTCATCTGTTCGGTCCGTGACAGAACATCGCCATACTGACGTTCAACAGCTTCTGAGAGTGAGAAGGCTTCGTGCCTCTCCTTCTCGCGGCGGTCACACTCGTCACGCCATTGCACAACTTCAAGGCGCGCTTTGTTGAGGTGTTCGGCTAGTTCTGTGACCTTTCGATCACTTTCAGCGCACTTCCCCTCTGCAACGTTCAGCGCCTCCTCAAGGCGCTCCAACTCCTCTTTCAAGGAATCGTAAGCCGCGGCCTTTTGGGAGATACCCTCTTGAAGTTGATCATGATCGCTCTTTGCAGCATTTAATTCCTCATGGAGCTCTTCCAGTTTCAACAGTTCAAGCGCTTCGTTATCTTCGAGTTTAACGTGTTCGCTTCCCAGGGCGTTGAGTTTTTCTTGTAACTGATCTCGCTCAATTTTTATGATATCCAGTTGTTCTTGGACTTCGGCAAAGTTTATTTCGGCTTCTGCTAGATTGTCCTGTAAGCGCTTTTGTTCCTGGAGAAGTGTTGCATCGGCAAGAGGGGGCGTTTCGTTGGTTTGGGGTGGTTCCAGAAAGAGTCTCGCGGTCATCTCCTCAAGCTGTTCCTCCAGCTTCTTGTTTTGGCCGCGGAGCTGCTCCGCCCGTTTTTCTGCTGTGCGAAGATCCTTCTCTGCATTTCGCTTGAGGGTATCACAGAGGGTCTGCAGCTCAGTGACCTTGTTTGCGAGTGCGTCACGCTCTTGGGTGAGTTGGTTCGCGGTGCGCGTGGTTCTGCCAGCGGTGTCGGGCTGTGCGCGCTCGTTGAGTTGGAGTTCCAGTTCCTGAATGCGTTGGGTGAGGGCCTTTTGTGAGGGATTGGCGACCTTGTCGGCGGCAGCTTTCGTCTTCTCTTCAGAATCGTCAGTCAGATCCACCTCATCGGCGGCAATAATCTGTGCAGTCTCGCTTACCTTGCCACTCTTCACAAGCGCTTCGGCTGCTGCACGGTTGAGGGGACCGCGCAATTCCCCCTCTCCATCATCGACATACCATTGCATTTTGAGAAAAGGAAGGGAGACGGCTGGGACCCATTTTTTGCGGTCGGTTGAAACATCATGTCCTGGCAATACACGTCCTTGTTCCGCCCACACAACGAGTCCCTCTGGGGTCACGGGACCAAACACCGTATCCCCGCCCGTCCGTAAGAACCACTGCTCGTCTTGGTTGTTGGCTTGTTGTGCCATAGCTACTTCTCCGTTATGACTTTCGCTTAAAGATGTTCATTCCCTGAGCGCCCAAACGCTCCAGTTCACGCCGCGCTTGCTGTTCAATATCCGCCATCGAGGGGTTAGAATTTTGCCTGGAAGCGTGGGTGTCGTGTTGGGTGGGTGCCGGCGCTGAATCCTCAGGAGAGGTTTTCGCTTTTTTATGCGCACGCTCAGGTGGCGTGACCTCGACAACCTCGGCCTCGACATAGGTTCTTTTAACTGTGGGGGGTGGGGGTGTTGCCAGTTGTTTCTCCAGTGTCGCCTTCAGCTCGTGAGTCAGTCGTTGTTGAGCATCGCTCAGCTGTTTGAGGTGAGATTCCAAGGTAGCGGTCTGCTGCTTGATATCGCGCCACCCCCCTTGGACCGTCTGTAAAAAGGTTTCACGACCCGTTTGAACCGCTTGGTTCATGAGCGTGGTCAGTTCGCGCACAATGTATTCAATGGCGAGGCGTTGAGATTCGCCTGTCGCGCGCATCAGTTGCTCGTGCCACTGGCTGAGCGCGGTCTGGGTGCGTTCGCAAAGGTGCTC
>CAYWNP010000066.1:4213-8278 GCA_964459675.1 uncultured Akkermansia sp.
CGCTCGGCAGAGAGACTATCACTTTCTTGTGTTGTGGTGACGGTAGCCTTAAGCTCCTGCTGCTGACGGGTCATTTGCGTCATACACTCCTGCACAAGCGTCTCGACGCGCTCAAAGGAGGCGAGTCGTTGCTCGGTCCGATGAAGGTCTTGCTCGCGTGCGAGAAGCTGAGCATGGATATGGGAGAGTTGCGTGTTCGTTTGGTCAAGTTGCGTGACGAGGTGCTGCTGAGCCTGTTCCGTTTGGGTGGCATAGTGTTTCTGGGCTTTTTCGCAGGCTTCAGCCCGAGCTTCGGAGGTGGCAACATGAATCTCGACTTGCTGAAGTTGCTTCATGATGTCCTGCGAGCGCTGGCGTTCCAGACTCAGCTGACGTTCCAAAGCAAGTACAACCTCAGCCCCTTCTTCTTTGAGAGGCACAAGCATTGAAACGGGAGAAGGGATGGATTGGGTCTTGGACGTCGGAAGGTCTGTGGGCTCACGTTGGAAGGTGATGGCATCCGCGGGTATCGCCCCCTCCTTCTTTAAGGTTTCCAGCGCCAGTTTGTGGATGGGTCCATAGAAAGCTCCCGAGGAGACCTCCGCGACCCAGTCCATCTCCAGATCGGCAAACTGTGTGACCGGTGTCCAGACCTTTTCATCTTCGGAGGCCGTGTTGGTAGGGGCTAAGCGACCATCCTTGGCCCAGAGTTTGAGCGTCTCAAAGTTTACGGGGCCAAACCGTTCACCGAGCTCGTTCATCACAAGCCAATGTTTATCGCCCTCTCTATTCTTTTGTTGAGGAACTCCAGTCATATGCATATAATACCTAAAAATGAAAAGCGCCTCAAGGAGGATGCGTCCTGGAGAAACAAAAAAAGCAATGCTCTATAAACGGACTTGACTTTCGAGGGCTGATAAGTTTAAATAAAAGCACCTTTAAGAGGTGAGAACGTTATGAAGAGAGTATGGTTTACAGGCAAGTTTAATCGAATTTTTGCGTATGACTACGCAGGTTCGATCTCGTTTTCACTGTAGCTGTTATGCCTTTTAGACATGAATAAAACAAATAACCTGCAGTGAACGAACACTGCGGGATTTTTTTTTGGAGCACGTATGATTATCACCTTGAAGAGTAATAGTTCCTCCCAGCAAGTCGCGCACCTGAGGTCGTGGTTGGAAGGGCAGAATATCGGCGTCCATCCCATCGAAGGCAAGTTTCAAACGGTGATCGGCCTGATCGGTGATACGACGAAGATTGATATTAAGTGCCTTGAAAACCTAGAGATTGTCGAGAAGGTGATTCGAATCACAGAGCCCTTCAAAACCGCCAATCGAAAGTTTCATCCCGAGGACACGATTGTCGCTGTCGGAGAGGCCAAGTTTGGGGGTCCGCACTTCGGGCTGATTGCCGGGCCCTGTTCGGTCGAGTCAGAAGAGCAGATCTTGGCGATCGCAAGGAGTGTTAAAGCCTCAGGCGCTACTATGTTGCGCGGTGGCGCATTCAAGCCCAGAACCTCTCCGTACGACTTCCAGGGACTCGAAGCACAGGGTCTTACATTGCTCTCGCTGGCCAAAAAGGAGACAGGGTTGCCGATTGTCTCGGAGATCATCAATATTAATCATCTCGACCTTTTTGCAGATGTGGATGTGATTCAGGTCGGTGCGCGGAACATGCAGAACTTCGATCTGTTACGCGAGTTGGGACGCACGAATAAGCCGATTCTGCTGAAACGCGGCATGGCGAGTACCATCAAGGAATTGCTGATGAGCGCAGAGTATATTCTCGCAGGAGGCAATAAGAATGTGATCCTCTGTGAACGGGGTATTCGGACCTTTGAATCCTATACCCGGAACACATTGGATATCTCGGCGATCCCTGTGATCCACGAGCTTAGCCATTTGCCCATCATTATCGATCCGAGCCACTCGTGCGGAGTCGCCCGTTATGTGAAATCCCTCTCGATGGCCGCTGCTGCAAGTGGTGCGAACGGGATTATTGTTGAGGTTCACAATGATCCAGCCCACGCACTCTGCGATGGCGCTCAGTCGTTGACCCCGGCACAATTTGATGATTTAGCGTCGCATGTACGACGGATCGTGGAGGTTTGTCATTCATGAAAATCGGGGTCATCGGACTAGGATTAATTGGAGGTTCCATCGCAAAGGCCCTTCGGGCACGGACCCAGCATGAGGTTTGGGGCTTTGACCGTTGCGAGGAAACCCTCGTGGCGGCTTGTGCCTCTGAGTCACTGCAGGGCGTGTTACGTCTTTCAGACCTCTCCTCTTGCCAGGTGATTATCATTGCCCTGCCGCCTGTTGCTTGCCTTGCCTTTTTGAGGGAGCAGGCGGCGAACATCGCCCCGAAAACACTGGTGATAGACTGTTGTGGCGTCAAGCGTTCGATCTGCAAGGTGGGTGGTGAGGCGGCTACGAAATACGGTTTCTATTTTATCGGGGGGCATCCCATGGCTGGACGGGAGTTCTCAGGTTTTCAAGCAGCCCAAGCGACACTCTTTAATCGTGCGATCATGTTGTTGATTCCGAAAGCAGGCGAGGAACCAACCGTCATCGCACAAGCAGAAGAGCTCTTTCTGTCCATGGGTTTTGTGCGCGTGATGCAGACGAGTGCTGAGAAGCACGATGAGATGATCGCGATCACCTCCCAACTTGCCCACTTGGTCTCCAACGCCTATGTCAAGAGTCCTCGTGCCGGCGAACATCGTGGTTTTTCAGCGGGTAGTTTTGCTGATCTGACGCGCGTGGCCAGGCTGAACGAGACGTTATGGACCGAGCTTTTCCTGGAGAACGGCGATTTCTTGATCCGGGAGATCGATGAGTTGACCGCCTCCCTGGGCGAGTACCGCCAGGCGATCCAAGATGGGGATGCCACAAGACTGCGCGACCTGTTAAAAGCAGGACGTGAATGTAAGGAGCAGCAAGATGAACATAGATAATCTAAGAGGCCAGATCGATGTGATTGATCAGAAGCTGATTGATCTTTTTAAAGACCGGATGCAGATTACACTGGAGATCGCGAAGTACAAGAAGGCCAGTGGCATGCCCGTCTTTGATGTCGCGCGCGAGCGGAGTCTGTTGCATAAAGTTTCCGAACGCGCAGGAAGCGAATTCGAGATTTATATGCGCGTCTTCTTCTCGATGTTGATGGATGTCAGTCGCTCGTATCAGCATAAATTTTTAGCAGAGGCTTCCAAGTTAAGCGCGACGATCCAGAAAGCTGTGGAGCAGACTCCCCAGCTTTTTCCTGAAAAAGCGATCGTCGCCTGCCAAGGGATGGAAGGGGCGTACTCCCAGTATGCCTGTGAGAAGCTGTTTACGCTTCCGGACATCATGTACTTCAGTTCTTTTGAAGGCGTGCTGCAGTCTGTGCGAAACGGACTCTGTCGCTATGGGGTGTTGCCGATTGAAAATAGTACCGCGGGATCGGTTAATCAGATCTACGACCTGTTGCAACATCACGATGTCAAAATTGTGCGAACCGCACGTATTCAGGTGGCGCATACGCTGCTGGTCAACAAAGGGGTGAAGCTGGCAGATGTGAAGGAGATCATCTCGCATGAGCAGGCGCTCGCACAATGCTCGATCTTTTTGGCTGGCTTAAAGAATGTGAAGATCACGGTGTGCGAAAATACGGCTGCTGCGGCCCAGAAAGTGGCAGAAAGTAAGCGGAAGGATTTTGCGGCGATCTCCTCGAAGGCCTGCTCAGAGATCTATGGGCTTTCGGTCATCGGGGATGGCGTGCAGAATAATGACGGCAACTATACGCGCTTTATCTGTATTTCAAACGAACTCGAGATTTATCCAGGAGCCAATCGTACCAGCTTCATGATGGTCATCCCGCATAAGCCAGGTGCACTCTATCGCGTGCTCGTGCGTTTCTATGCGCTAGGAATGAATCTTGTCAAGCTGGAGAGCCGTCCGATCCCGGGCCGCACCTTCGAGTTCATGTTCTACTTTGATGTTGAGAGCCCTGTCTATTCGCCAGCGCTCATCCAACTCATTGGAGAGCTGGAGAGCTCGATCGAAGATTTCCGCTATCTGGGAAGTTATTCGGAAATGGTTTGAG
>CAYWNP010000066.1:8378-14738 GCA_964459675.1 uncultured Akkermansia sp.
GAGGGTAGAAAAAAGTCAGAGACCAGCGGGAGACTATCCCTTCTGATCTCTGACTTCTGATTTCTGACTTCTGTCTTCTAAACAGGTGAAGTCTTACTTGTCCTTCTTCTCCCCGCCTTTTTGTCCCTCACCCTTAGGGCCTTCTCCGCGCTCGCCTCTGCCCTTGCCGCCTTCATGGGCCTTCTTCATGGCTTCCTTGGCAGCAGCCTTCTCTTCATCGCTGAGCTTGCCATCGCCGTCCTTGTCGAACTTCTTGGTCATCTCGCCCTTACGCGCTTCGTGTGCGGCCTTCATCTCTTCCGGGCTCAGTTTGCCATCGCCATCCTTATCAAACTTCTTGAGCATCTCGGCATGGCGTCCTTCAGCTTCTTTCCTGAATGACTCAGCAGCCTTCTTTTCTTCGTCGCTAAGCTTGCCATCGCCATCCTTGTCAAACCGCTTCAGGCGCATCTCTTCATGTCCAGCCTTCATCTCTTCTTCGCTGAGCTTGCCGTCACCGTCCTTGTCATGCTTCTTGAGCATCTCAGCCTGTCGCGCTTCGCGGGCAGCCTTCATCTCGGTCTCGCTGAGCTTGCCATCGCCATCCTTGTCAAACTTCGCAACGAGTTCTTTCCTCGCTTCTGGTGATGGCATGCCATGACCAGGACGTCCTCCAGGATGAGGACCCTTCTTGACGGCTACCGGCTCTTCAGCCTGGCAGACTGCAGCAATCAATAATGTTGCAACTGCGATTAAACTTTTCATGTTGACTCTCCTTGGTGTTATTAACTGGACGCATCATGCGCCATGTAATGTGATAAACGGACGACTTCTTTTTTTATTGTTTGATAAAATGAAAAAGAGCGGAGCGTCGTAACGCTTCCGCTCTTTAAAGAAATACAGCTCACGAATTAGCTGAGGACTGCATCTTTAGCGGCCTTGGCCAGACGGAACTTGACAACTGTCTTTGCAGCGATCTTGATGGTCGCGCCAGTTGCAGGGTTGCGGCCCATGCGTGCAGCACGCTTCACCTTGATCAGCTTACCAAGACCAGGAAGCATAAAGCCCTTCTTGTCCTTGGCGCCCACATAAGCGATGGCGAGCAAACGTTCGTAAACGGTTGTTGCTTGCTTCTTGCTGATTTCTGCAGTTGTGGCGAGATCGGTCAGGATTTCGCTTTTGGTTGTCGGATTCTTCTTTGCCATACAGTAACTCCTTAATATTAAACATGAATACAATCTCATGTCGTGCTTTAAAAATAAATCGAATTTGCTAAAGAATCAAGGGTAAAATGTGTTTTTTCGAAATTATTTTTTTTTGAGGATGCGGCGCTCTTCGGTTGACATCACCCTGCTATCCGTGTTTTAATACAAAAACATGATGTGAAAAGTAATTTTTGCACAGAGGCATCTCTCTAAAAAAGAGACAAAAAAATGAGATAAGGGGGAGCGGATGAAACGACGCGATTTTTTGACAGCTACAGCTAGCGTGGGCCTTGCTACAGTGGCCCTTCCGAAGCGTGTACAGGCAGAATCTGCTGCGCAAAGGATGCCGAAGCTGACACCGCCTGAGAAACCTGCTGAGCTAAACTTGTGTTTACAATGGGGCGCGATTCCCGGTGTCGAAATTAAAGAGAAGTTGGATTGGATGGAAGCCAATGGATTCGCGGCGGTTGAGATACCCTCCGGAAGCTGGCCTGTGCAGAATTGCGAAGCGATGAAGGCTGCCATGGTTGGTCGTAAACTCTTTATTGCCACTGCGTGTGGTCCGAGTGACTTCTCGTATGCCGAACCTGAAAAACGTGAAGCGGAGGTACAAAAATTCCTTCCCGTGCTGACGGCGTTGGGTGAATTGAAGTCGGTGGGGCTTATCCTTTGTCCCGCCCGTGGTAAGGTTCCGATGGGCTTCAAGGAGCTGCGTGAAGACTTTGTCACGAATACCGGCAAACGCCTTGCCGAGCATGCGGCCAAGCATGGCACAAACATTGTCCTGGAACCTCTGCGTCGTAATGAGACCCCTTTCTTGCGTCAGGTGGCAGATGGTGCACGCATGGCGGCGGATATCGGTCCGGGTGCAACCGTCATGGGAGATTTTTGGCACATGCAGCTCGAAGAGACGAGCTTTATGGGATCCTTTATCACGGCGGGTAAGCTCCTGTCGCACGTCCATATTGCCGGTTTAAAGGCCCGTATTATTCCAGGCGTTAATCCAGAGGCGGATAATTATGTAGACGGTTTCAAGGGATTGAAGTTTATCGGATATCGTGGCGCAGTGAGCTTCGAGGGTGGCTGGCCAAAGAATGCCGATGCTTCCAAAAAAGAGGTTCCTCAGGAGCAAAAGGTAGCGCTTATCTTGAATATGTGCAAGATGCTGCGCGAACAGTGGGAAATGGCGTAGGGGGAAGGGCGACCCGTGTGTCGCCCTTACGGTGGCGCAGGTCTCTGGGCCTGCTCGTAATAAATAAAGTGAGAACAAGATGCAAAATCGTAGAGAGTTCATTAAGGGGTCAGCCGTGTTTGCTACTATGATGGCAGCCGCGCCGACGATTCTGAAGGCGCAGGGCGCGCCACGTGTTTTCAAAGTCGCAGTCGTGGGGTGTGGCGGGCGTGGCACGGGAGCTTTGAAGAATAGTATTGCCGCTGCCAAGCAACTTGGACAAGAGGTGAAGCTTGTTGCCGCAGCAGATTATTTTGTCGCAAGTGCCAAAGCCTTAGCTGCTAGCCACGGTTTGGATGAAAAGTTCTGTTTCGGCGGAGCGAATGGCTACAAGAAGGTTATGGAAATGGCAGAGGTTGACATCGTCATCCTGGCTACGCCGCTCAATTTCCGTCCCCGTCATCTTGAAGCTGCCGTGAAGGCAGGGAAACATGTTTTCGCTGAGAAGGGTGTCGCCGTCGATGCACCGGGCGTCCGCCAGTTCATCGCAGCATCCAAGCTCGCAACTGAGAAGAAGCTCACCATTGTCGCCGGTACACAGCGCCGCCATCATCCAGGTTACCTGCTTCAAGCGAAGGCGTTGAAAGAGGGAGCGCTGAACCCCGTCATCGGAGGTAACGTGTATTGGAACGGTAATGTGCCCTGGATCAAGCGTCGCACGGAAGGGATGAGCAATAAGGATTATCTCTGTAAGAACTGGCTTAACTTTACAGAACTTTCAGGAGACCATATCGTTGAACAGCATGTGCATAACATCGATGTTGCCAACTGGTTTATCGGACGTTATCCGAAAAGCGCCGTTGGCATGGGTGGTCGTGCGCGTCGCGTGACAGGAAACCAGTTCGACTTCTTCAGCATTGATTTTGATTATGGCGATGGCGTCCACATCCACAGCATGTGCCGCCAGCTCAACAAGTGCCACAGCAATGTCAGCGAAAGCTTGCGTACCTGTGATTCCATCATTTCGGGTGGTGGGCGCGTTGTCCGCCCGAATGGGGATCGTGTCGAGCTCAAGGGCGATTTTGGGAATGGAAATCCTTACGAAGTCGAACATGTCGACCTGCTGAAGAGTATTATGGGCACAGGTCCCTACATGAATGAAGGTGAAGCGGTTGCCATGTCCACCGCCTGCGGTATCATGGGTCGTATCTCGGCCTATACAGGACAGATCGTCGGACTGGCTGACCTTTTGACCAAGGAGAATTCGCCGTATTACAAGGGGTGTGCACTCACAGCGGAGGCTTTTGAGTCGGAAGGCGATGTCGAGCTTCCGGCTGAAGTCGCACCAATTCCTGGTGAAATGGATGCCCGTTTTAAATAATAATTGTTGTCAATGGTAAGAGGAGTAAAAAACTATGAGTCCATCATTTAATCGTCGTGAATTTATCGCCGGGGCTACCCTGGCCTCAGCATCGGTCGCCTTCGGCGGCTGTTTAAAGACAACAGCGGTTGCGAGTTCAACTGGTCTTTCGGCCACGGGCTTCCCCAGTTTTAACCCTGTGAAGGCGCGCATCCGCAAGCCTGGGGATAAGTTGAACATCGGCGTCATCGGCGTCGGTGGCAAGGGCTGGTCTGACTGGACACCCATGTTCGAGAATGGCGAAAATATTGTGGCCCTCTGCGATGTGGACCGCAATACCGTTGATCGCGCTTTGGCTGCGATCGCCAAGAAGGGGAAGGACCCTTCACAGGTCAAGTGTTACAGCGATTACCGCAAGATGCTGGACGAGTGCAAGAACCTGGATGCAGTGACCGTCTCCACGCCTGATCACACGCATGCGCCTGCAGCGATTCGGGCCATGAAGCAGGGGTGTCACGCGTATGTTCAGAAGCCGCTCGTCCGCACGATCTGGGAGGCTCATTATTTTGAGCAAGTCGCCAAGGCTTGCGGAGTCGTCACGCAGATGGGTAACCAGGGGAGTTCCTCAGACGGCTTGCGTCGTAATGTCGAAATTCTCCAATCTGGAATTTTAGGGAAGGTGACCGAAGTTCACGTCTGGACGAACCGTCCTGTTTGGCCGCAGGGTGTGGCACGCCCCGAGGGTTCAGACCCTGTTCCGGCTACACTGGACTGGGACAGCTGGCTCGGTTCGGCTCCGGAACGTCCTTTCAAAGAAAAGGCCTACCATACCTTCAACTGGCGCGGATACTTTGATTTTGGTACAGGGGCCTTCGGTGATATGGCCTGCCATACCATGAACCTGCCCTTCCGTGGACTTAAGCTCGGCGAAGTGCTGGCTGCTGAGTGCACAACGATCGAAGGTAAGAACAAGGATACCTATCCTTCCAAGAGCATGGTGAAGATGACCTACGCCGCACGTCACGGAATGCCGGAAGTTACCCTCTTCTGGTACGATGGCAAGCTCAAGCCCTCGCGGGAGATCATGCCACAGGTGATCGCCTCGTTGGGCGAAGTCCCGAATACAGGCTGCCTGATCCTTGGCGACAAGGGTATGATGGTCAGCACGAATGACTACGGCCAGGAAGCGTATGTGGCATTGAAGGGTGAAGCGAAGATGAAGGCTGTCTTCAAGCACGAAGCGCTCCAGAGTATTCCGAAGACGATCCCGCGGTGCTGCAAGGGCGGACAGTACATAGAATTCGTCAATGCCTGCAAGGGTGAAGTCAAGTGCTACTCGGATATCGATCACTCCATTCCGTTGCTCGAGAGCATGCTCGTCGGCTGTATTGCACAGCAGATCCCTGGCAAGCTGGCATGGAGCAGCTCCAAGCAGACCTTCGGCAATCCTGCCGCGGACGCCCTGCTCAGGCCCTATATCCGCAAGGGCTGGGAGTTCTAAGCCAACGTTCATCTCAAACAACAACGGGCACAGGGTCATTCCTGCGCCCGTTGTGTTTTAGAGTTTGTGAACATAGAATGACGCAGATATTTTTGGTTCTTCGTATAATTTTGTGGATTTTACCACAGAGGGCACCCGCCTTCGCGGATACGCTACGGCGCGGCAGGCTGAGACACAGAGATTCAAAGAACAAAACGTTTCAATCCGTCGTTTAACACGCCGTCCTTCACCCAACTAGTGATCTTCGCGAAAAAGTATTCACCCGTCACAAACTTTTGGACATTATCAAATAGTTTGGAACCACAAAATCCACAAAACACACAAAATAAAACCCTCCGTGTTCTCCGTGGCTCCGTGTTAAAAAAGTTACTCCTTCATTTGTTCCCGCCTCGGGCAGAGGCGCACCTACTTCTTCAGGGATTTCCAGACGTCAAAATAGCGCGAACCGAAGGTAATCAGTGCCTCGGTGCCAAAATGAAGATTGTCGCCCTTGTCTTTCAATTCTTTAGCCGAGGCGATGCCGCAGAGAGGGATTCCTTTGATGGCCTCAGGCAGATTTTTATTGAAGTCGGAAAATCTAGGAAGCAGCTCTCCGACTACGACAGGCGCCTTCTCAGCCTCCAGCTCTTTGCGAAGACTCGCCATAAGTTCCTGAAGCGCTTTGCTATAGAGGGCTACACTTTCCTTGGAGTCGGATTCACCCTGATGCCAGAGAATCCCTTCAATCTTGCCATTTTTTATGGCGATCTTAGCACGTTTCACCGCTTGTTTATAGAGGGCACTTTCAGGACCCCATTTGTGCACGGATGTTCCACCTACGGCGCAGGGGATCAGCCCCACCTCTTTTTCTGGGTGGGCTTTCTGATAACAGCGCGCAAATTCTTCACACAAGCCGACACCTGCGGCACCCTTATCAAAATGGACAGGCGCTTTCGCAACGACCCATTCATTGGACTTGTTGAGCATCCAGATCTTTTCTCCGACAGGTTTATCCTTCTCTTTAATAGGACCCCGGCCAGCCATGTTCGATTGGCCGATTAAGAGGAACAAGGCCAGCTCTTTTCCCTGGGCTAGGACTGTCTGACACGACGCGACGAGCAACCCTGCCATGACCAGTGTTGCGAAACGACTTTGTATTTTCATC
>CAYWNP010000067.1:0-14599 GCA_964459675.1 uncultured Akkermansia sp.
CCGGCACCCACTGCCCCGACTGCACCTCCCGCGCCGGCAAGGTCAAGTCCATTGCCGAGTGGAAGGCGATGGGTAAGCCGAAATGTAAGTGCAAGTGCAGGCTGGTGCCTGTATAGCATAGTCGGCTACAAGGACTGATGTGAATAATAGGAATGGCGGACAGCTGTGTAAGGAACAGATTATGATCCTAAAATAAAATTATGCTACTCACAGAAGTAACAAGCTGCCGTATTTTGACTAAATTGCTCTCTGGCGCGGGAGGAAACGAGAGCCTCTTACTTTCACTGGTGAGGGAATCGTTATGCGCGCCACTTCATTTAGTTGTAGAGCCGACTTCCCTTGGTTCGTATTGAAAATGAATCTGCAATTGCATCGTTGCTACTGCTGTCGCGCTGAACCGGTCTTGGTCACATGAAACAGGATAACTGCCATCGGCCAGTTGCCTATTCATAAGTTCAATAGCTGACGTGTGAATGACTGATCTAGCCAACTTGCCACCACGATGAAAATTCGCAAGACTTGCCAAATAATCCTGCAAATAATCTTCCGTATTTCGCGTCATTTTAGTAATTGAAACGCTACGATACCTTTCTTCTACAGCTTTGGTGCGCCGCATCCATGAGGGTTTCGAAACGTCTGACGGCATGGTATGAAAAGAAACGAAATCTCCCCAGATTCCATTATCTGCTTCTTTCAGGCCTGCTAGAAGCAAGTTAATCTTTGCAAGTTCATTGGTCTTCTGATCGGGCTGTGTGCCGACATACGTAAGATCGCAATAGACCGACAGAGAAGTTATAGCAACCAATCGCTGCGCCGTTCCCGTGGGATTTGATTTCATTATCCACTCTCTAGCACGCGTAACAGTATTACTGAAACGACAGGATGCGGAAGTTTCTCCGTGCCCCAGATAACTTAAAAGCACAAGGGGCGTCACCAGACCTTTCTGACTGTCGTCTCCCCAGCTTCCGTCCGGATTTTGCGTTTTCTTGAAAAAAAGAAGTGAATGCATTACGGACTCTTCCTTGGTTTTAGAAGATGATCCTGAACCTTCTATTTTTTTCTGATAAAGACTCCGAGATGCTATTGGGGTCTTTACAATGTTTGTCATTCCTTGATCAGCGATAGGGTTAGGCTCCTGAGCTTCTAGCATGAGTGCGGACAGCATCATGCATACAACAAGGATAACTTTGGTTTGTATTATTCTACAATCTTGTGTTAGTTCTGAAGAAAATGAAATCGTAGTTCGGTTAGTCATAGCCTGATTTCCTTTTGTTTATGGATTGGATGGAGGAATCATAGAAGGGTTACTGATACAATGTACATCGCCTCCAAGGCCGCTATTAAATGGTGAGTAACTGCCACCCGAACCGGTCGGAACAATCTGAATTTCACCATCGCTAATACCAATTGCATTAAGTGCTGCCTTAACCCCATTTGTTGGATCTGAATAGAAAGGTTCAAAATATGCTTTCGGCAGAAAGACTTTCTTGCCTAATTCTGTTTTAACATACTGCATGTTAACCATGTCAGGCAAGAACGTTCTTACAGAATCTAATGACGTGGGGTCAAATGCTACAGGAATGTGGATAAAGTTCGTTTTTGAAATTCCAAGCCCATTTTCGAGCGTATCATAAATAGTGTTTAGTTTTGCCTGGATGTTTGTAATTCCGGCAGTGTAAGTAGAATCGCAATAAATCGTCCTTGGGTCATTGAAAACTTCAACAACCGTGTTTGAATAAGAGGAAAGGATATCTATCGCAAGCTGAAGATCAGCCACCAACACCTTAAACGAATCACCATACGGTATAAACGCAACAAGATTGTCGACGTGAGGAGTTTGCATCCATGTATTGTCTAGCTCGACAAGGTTTCCAACTTCTGGTTGCACGCCTTGACGGACGAAAAACTCTTTGTATGCGAAACTACTCCCGCAAACGATACTGCCGTATGGTTTCAAATTCGTTTCCGGGGTGACCATCAGGTCGCCAAAGTTGCGATCCTCCAATTCTGCGTAAAAAGCTCGATTTGTTGTTAGGAGATCTTGCAGATTAGGATCAGTTGGTGACAGGCCAAGGATGACTTGCATTGATTTGAAGGTTGCCTGTCCCGTAGCAGTTCGTGTGTAGCCAAACTCCACATGATCTTGGATATAACGCATCGTTGGACTACCAGTTCCAATTGGATAGTCGGAAGACTTACGGATTGTCGCTAAACCAGACAGGCCGTTTGAGAACGTGTTCAGAATATCCCCCGCGCTTGTGAATGACACGAACATCTCATTGACATTGTGATTGTTCGGGGACACAAAAAACGGTGCTGTCAGCACACGGAACTCATCAGTACCGATCACGTTTGCTCCATCCTTTAGTGTCATTTTCACAATGGCTTGTTTTCCATAGACGATGCCCTCTATTCCCATAGTCCAATAGCCACTTCCGCTGAGGCAGGTTTTTACAATAGAATTTGGCCATGTTAGTTGGGCCCCACCGTTTTGCGATATTGACTTCTGTGAAAAAATTCGTACAGCGTCACTAAGTGTCCCGGTATTGGGGTCAATAACCTTGAATTCCGCCGTCACCGTTGACGGGATGTCTTCAGACGTTAATCCAAAACGTGATACTTGGAATTCAGCAATATCATTTAGATCTGACGAACCGTTAATAATATCATCTTCGATTGCATCAGGGCTCTGATTTGCGTTGTCGTCGTCGTTGTTTGCTAGGATCACAAAACCATGGGGTCCAGCGAATGTGACTTCATTTGTTTCCCCCGGATTATCTATAGGACTTTCATCCCGGTTATAATCACCATTAATATCGATTTTTACGGTTCTGAATGGCTGATTTGCGTTACATGCAAGGGCATACGGTTGCCCTGAATAGGTCTCATAACTGTGCGTAACCCTTGCAACTCCGCCGCTGGCGCAGAACAGATATGCTTGGACATATCCGTTGGTATCACAATAGGTGTCGCGCCAAGTGCCGAGGTTCTGCGTGAACGTAAACTGCCCCTGGGTGATCAGTAGCTCATTCGTTTGGGCAACGCGGTTGTAAACGTAGAGTTGGGGCAAGGGCGTCCCGCTTTCGACGGTCACTGACAAGGAGACATCCCCTGTGTCCGAAGGCAAGGCAACACCTGACCATAGCGTGAGCGCGTTCGTGACGTTGCAGACGATGAACCAGTTGCTGACACTGTGTCCGGGATCGGTCGGGTAGACTGCTGTTCCCAGCACGGTGTAGTCTTTGCGGTTGTAGCTGGTGACAGTCTGCGCTCCGGAGCAATCTGAAATCTTATAGATGAAGACCGTATCCGCAAAATTTGTGCTTGGCTTCATACCAGCGACACTGAACGCACCGTTAGTCGTTAGGCCTCCAGGCGTGACGTTGATACAGGAAGTCTGTCGGTAGATGGATGCCGATGATGTCACTTCTTTTGAACAGGCACAGAGCGAACAAGATCTATAGCTACTCCCAGGCACGGTGACGCTCAGTTGGTCATTAGTCCCGCCGATCACGAGCGAGGCATGACCGAGCACGTTGGTCTGGTCGGCCTCTTGCGGCATGGCCTTCGCGTCATATACGGCATGGGCGCACGTACAAGGTCTTTGCCCGCTACCCGAACAAAGGCAGTTAAAGGCGTTAGTGAAAATAAGACACGGACAGTTCGTCGCATTGAAACCAGTGGCCCATACGTGTTCATTGTCCACGAACTTGCACCAGTATTCATATTCTGGCGCGTCGGGATATGCGTTGGTCACCCCTCCATACGGATTGCAGAAATGTACTGGGATGTTTGTCACCGAGGCGCGGGTGGCAAGCGCCATGTCCATGCTGACCAGCGAGATCTGGATTGTCCCGTTGGTGAAGCTGTTTGGCTGGATTTCCGGTTCCTGTGGCGCATATTCCCGGACCATGCCTTGTGTCGTCCAGAAGAAGATGTCGGGGTCGTCGCTTGTGATCCGGCAGACGCTGGATGTCGGGCTGTGGAAGCAGACCAACGCCGGAGTGATCGTATACGACGGCATGACAAGGGTTCCCGATGCCGTCACACAGGAGGGATTGAGTGTGAAACTCCAGGAGAAGACAGCCGACGGATCGCGTAGTTTCGTGAACGAGGACGCTTCGACGGCAACACGGGCTACGGCGTTATCGCAGTTAGCCCCTCTTGCGAGGATGAAAACGTTCGTGGCGCCTCGGGGCACGGCGATGCGAGAGACGAGCGTCGTGCCTGCGAGCACGGGGATGTATTTGTCCGCGATGCGCAAGACGGCCCCGCCGCCAGCCGGCGCGTTCTCCAGATACGTCGTGACGGTCAAAATGCCGACGGAACTGGAAGGAGCCGCGTTTGTGTAGGGCGCATCCGAGGGGGTCAGTCCGCCGATGACGCGCCAAAGATCACCCGTACCGCTTCCGTCTGAGCTGAAGGCACTGGGATTAGTTCCAAATGTAAAGACTTCCTCTGGGTCCATGAGTCCATCCCCATCCGTGTCAATGTTACAGGGATCAGTGATGGATACTCCATTGGTCGGGTAGAGTTCGTAATAATCGCTGATGCCGTCGCCGTCCGTGTCACTGTCCTGCACGGTCAGATCGAGCGGGCCGAACGCTTTCAGATAAATCGCAGTGTTCGAGCGGATGTTGTCCGGTGACAACGTCCATCCACCGTCCAGGTTCTGAAAACCTGCCGTGTGGGCATTCGTAGTGCACGCAGGTAGGTCGCTGTAACGCAGGATCATGTCGCCGTTTCTGATGAACTCAACCTGCACTTTCGCAATGGCGTTCGTGTCGCCGTCAATAAAGACAGTGTCATAGCTTGCCACGAAATTTCCATCCGCCTTCAGACCGTACCACATCTTCGAGCCGAGTCGTGGCTTGAAGTCAACACGCCCCCACAGCAAGGCGAGATAGACATGGTCGGCGGCCTCTTCATACGGTATCGGCCGCGTCATCTCGGAACCTTTCGGAGCATCGAAGCCGATGATGCCAGAGGAAGAAATGAAAACCTCCTCATACGTGTTGCTTCCGACTATCACAGGGAACGGCAACGACTGCCTGAAAGATGCCCTTCTGATCGGGACGCGCTGCCAAGCTTCGCGGACTTGGCTGGTCACACATTGCGACTCGGACACCCAAGACAGGTCGTTTGTCGCAAGACCCACGGGGAGCAGGCGGGACTTCTTCTCTTCAGGCGTGAGATAGGTTCTCAGCGTTGAAATGGCAGACTCGCCCAGGTTCCCAAGAACTTCCGTGATAGATGTGAATAGCTCGATGACGGCCTGTCGCTGTTCCCTCTGTTGTTCTTCTTTTTGCTCAGCGTATGCTAATTGGAGAAGCGCTAAAATGCCTAAGATCACTCCCGCCCTGCCGAGCGTGCGGAGATGGTACTTCCAATAACCCTCGAAATTTTTTTCTTCCCGCCTCAATACTATCAGCCAGGTGACAATAGGAACCGCCAGCAGGAGGAAGCAGCACACATTAACAGCATTAGGACCAAAATAATTGCAAAGGAGGTCGTACATAGTAGATTACCACAGCAAGATGAGGGTCGGGGCTTTACCGGTGAAAAACCTACCGGAGACCTCCCCGCGTACGATCAAGTTTGCACTATCCCAGTCTCCGGTGGTTATATGCCGTAGAAATCTGTTGCCGTTTACGCCTAGCTCGAGAGGTGCCGAATCCACGGCATTTGCGGAGTACTCGACCCAAGCCCCAGCTTCCCAACCGACCTGATACTTGATTTCCTCGGCGGCAAGCTCGCCGTCTGCGTTCAGATCCTTCCCGAAGGCTAAGAGTACGGTGTTGCTGGATGTGGGATTCGCGACGGTGAAATCGATCATTAGGCTGGAGTAAGGCTGGACGGAGCACGGAATAATGACTTCAGTATTTTCATCGGAGCCAATCGTTTCGATACTAGGCAATGAAAGCTTTGCGGCTGTAGCACCTGCGATAAATATGCAGATCAGGCAGTAAACCTTTTTCATAACCGTTTCCTCTGGCTTGATGTGGCCTGCTTCATTCTAAAAGCTAAACGATCTTGAGAAGTAGGCTCATGTTAATTCATCAATTTTTTAAGTATATACCCGTCGGAGATAAATTGAAAACAAAAAACAAGAATTTTCTGGCTCTTTTTCCGTCCCCGTCCCGAGCAAAATTAAAATGAACGCCGAGTGGAAAGCCATGGGTAAACCGAAATGCAAATGCAAGTGTAGGTTGGTGCCTTCATAAAATGGTGGAGGCGACGTAATATTTCTACTACGTCGCCCCCGGGTCGTTTTAAATGTAGGCATCAAAATAACAGAATGGGTCCGGTGTTTCAAGCGCATTTGTATGAGAATGTCGTATTCAGCATAACCGCCATCATCAAACGTGCTACGCCATTACTATTATAGACGATTCTTTACCTGTGCCTCCTAGCCCCCTTACAAATGCAGGCTGGTGCCGTAGTAAAAGCACATACGACCAAAACGAGTCCTTTCATACCGTTAGAGCGCGGTATTTCAGCAAAATCAGACAGGTTTAATTTGGGATCGCCATACGGTGTCAGTAAAGTCAGTAACAGCTAAGCAATCACACTGACTATTCGCTAATCGCATCCATAGGTGTCCTATTCGTACCATGTCCTGAAACGTCCTTCTCACCATTCTTATTCGCCTTGTCCTTAAACTCCGCCATCAATACACGATACTCCTTAATTTCTTTAATCGTGTCGCTCGTTAATAAAGCCGTTCGAAGATCAGAAATGCTTGGTTCGCTCGGACTAAACAGTAAAGCTATGTATTGTCCAACCTTACCTTCAGGCACTACTTTTGCTTTTACGTCAGTTAAAAAAGCGTCAGCGGTATCTAGTCGATTTTCAAACATACACGAAATATAAATCTCGGCAACGTTCCTGCCAGACACTAACACATACTCTTCATAGAAACCATCTAAGTTTGCACCTACGTCTAACATGGCTAAATAATATTTATACGACTGACCGAAATCACGCTTCATAAAACAGACGTGCGCCAATCTTTGCGCTAACACCGCATTAATCAGTAAACTTTCCGGATAGGCACTTTGTAGTTCGTCATACGCCTCATCCCATTGTTTATTATTAGAAGCCAAAATACTCTTACGGAAGTCCGCAACAATTATAAACGCTTTCATGCGAACCCCTCGATACAAGTCTCCAGAATCTCCTCTTGGTAGCAATTTTTTGGCTTCCAAAGATCTCTCAAACTCTTTACAAAAATAGCCCAGCGTGAAAAGAAAAACGGCAGCCATGAGTCTCAACAAAAGCCCTTTAATGCTTAACCGAAATAACTCCTGTAGTTGTCGGAAACATTTACAATTTTCTTTCCAAGTATAGAAAAACATAATTTCGTCCTTTCTTTTAGAGTATTCCTGTCTTGTAGACATGTTATGAATACTTGCTTTGATTTACTTTCTCTTGGCTCCCGTAGAAATTGAAAAAGTAATACTTTTCGGGCTTACCCTGTAATTCTGAAGGGAACCAATGAAAAAACACTGATTTTTTCGAACATCGATTATCCTTAAAAATGTCCAACTGATTCCTGTTTGGCATATAGGCGGCGATGATTTATGCGTTAGCCGTGTGAACCTTTAACCGATATCCTCTGCTACACGGTTTTCTTGTAGCTCTCAACTTTCATTCTCATTAATTACAGGGAAATCATTTCTTCTTCTTTGGCTTTTACGGCGCTGGTCCTAAATTCCTAATCTTATCCACCTTACTAGGGTCATAAGGTGTAGTCTTTGGCTTTTCCTCCGGCTCGGGTTTTAGTGACCTGACCTTGGAATCTTCGCCTTGCTCAGTTGTGCGGACTAGCCATTTATGAGCACCTCTTGACGTTAAAATGGGGTAACACATGTTTTGTCTTCTCAGTGATGTGACTGCTTTCCAGCAACCACTCCTCCACGACGAAGCGCCAGGCTGACCTAGCCTGCCGCGGGGTGTCGCCCCCCGTTTTAGCCAGCAGACTCGCGGCTCTCGCCTGGAGTTCGGCTGCCAGCTTAACTCGTTTACGCTTATTCATAATAGCAAAGCACGCTTCCGAATGGAAGACCCCGCAAGCACATTTTCCACGGAGGTTTTTCCGTGGCTTGTGGTTGAGGTTGCCGATCGCCCGGGCGACATGCGCCGAGGCGTGGCCTTCGGGACATGGCATGGGGACCTCATACTTTGCAAGTTCGTCCTGTATCTCGCTCTGTGAGCCCTCCACCCCGCCGTTGTAACGGGGATAGTATTCGGGGCTGTTGAGCGGCAGCACCCAGTGCTCATCGAGCAGCGCGTTGACGGCCGAGCCGTTCTCGTTTTTAGCGTTGTCCCGTTTCAGCAGGAGGGGCGCTCCCTGACTTGCGAACGTTGCTCCCAGTTTTTCCGCCATCCAGCTGTCCGTGGGCACGCTGGCCGAGGTGTGGGCGTCCAGGTAACCCGAGGCCTGGTCCCGGATGGTCTGCACATGATAGACCGAACCCCCGAGCTTCACTTCGACGGTGTCGGTCGCCATGACCGCCCCCGGCCGGTTCCACCGGAACCGCCTGATGACGCCTTTGCGCATGCGCGAGACCATGCTCCTGACCCTGCGGATGCGCTTATAGAGATCCCTCCTTGAGATGCTCGACCTGAACTTCTCATAAAGCCCGCCTGTGCCGTGCGTGCGCTTTTCACAGTGGGCCAGCGCGAGGATCTCGGAGAACAGCTTTGACTCGTCAAGGGGCTCGACAGGCCTGGGTCCGGGTTTGGAGACCAGGGGCAGGCCTGCCGAGGCCCGGCGCATCCAGCGGCGGAAGGTGGAGTAAGCGAGCCCTGCGGCCGCGCAGATCTGCTCGGCCGGGGCTCTTGTCTTCTTACTTATCTGGATGATGCGTTGCAAGGTTTCTTCCGCCCTTTTTTTTTATCGCGTTTTTTGGCTTTCTGACCCGTCAGACCAGAAGCCGCCTTGATGATCATGATCGAGCATTCCAGTTGCCTGATCCGTTTCACCTGTTCCGCGGACGTCTTCCGGAGGTTTTGAAGTTCCGGGTCCACCGTAGGTTTCCGGGGCCGGCCGGGCTCCCCGTGCGTCATGGCCTGAAGCAGGGCATCGAGCCCCGCCTTCTGCCAGCTGTGCCATGACTTGCGGGAGATGCCGAGCGTCTCCGCCGCTTCGCTGGCGGTCTTCCTGCCGGCCATCACGTCCAGCAGGAGCTGGGCCCGCAGGGCCGCCTCCTTCTCTTGCCTGACTGCCTTCCTCATGGTGCGCGCCTCCCTTCATGCTAGTATCATAGCCAGCCGCCGCAACGGCCGCAAGCATTTCCAGCAGCCGTGCCGCGAGCTCGGGCGTAAGCGTGAGACCGGGGCTCAGGGCTGGGGCCGGGGCGCAGTGGCTTCCTCCCTCGGCTGCTTCGGGGGCCTCCCGGGTCCGGGGCTCCTCCTCCACGGGATCTCCTGTCCGGACGGGCTCCTCGCCGCCGCCTTGCGCTCCAGCAGACCCTGCAGCCTCGGGCTCAGGGGCGAGCTCGCGCGCTCCGCCTTCCGCCTCGGCTCGAGGGCCTGCATCATCCCCTCCATGGCCTGTTCCTGCCAGAGGTTCAGCACGTTCCATGTCGTGTTCATCTCCTTGCACAGCTCCGATCCCGTGCTGCGTTCCGTCCACAGGGCCAGCACCGCCCGGCACTTTTCCTGCGCCGTGTGCCTGCTGTACCGTCCCTCTTTCAACGGGTTCTGATCCGTCTTTTCCGCCTTCGTTTCTGTCTTTGTTTCCGTTTTCGTTTTCATGTGTTGTTACCTTTCCTTGCTGGAGGTCGCACAGGACCTCGCTCTTCTGATTGTTCTCTCCGTCTCCGACCGTCATGAGGAGTTTCCCCTTTGACGCTTGCATGACTACCGACTGCCCGTCCACCCGTCCGACCATGTAGAACGGCTTCTGGGGCTTGCCCCTCAGGGCCAGTTCGACGAGGTTGTCCTCGATGCCCCGCTCGATCACTTTCCGGAGGTCGCTGCGCACCTCGAAGAAGCGGTCCGCGGGGCACATGCCACCGATACCCTGATGGGGTCTCTTATGGTTGTAGTGTTTTACCCAGATCGCGACCCGCTCGACGGCTTGCTCGAAGCTGTCGAACTGGGTGCGGCTGAGGAACTCGCCGTTGATGTTCTGCCAGAACCGCTCGATCTTGCCGAGGGTCATGGGATGGTGGGGTTGCGACTTGATGTGCTTGACCCTGTCCTTCTTGAGCTCCTGCTCGAACCGTGTGTTCCCCCGCCACGCCGTGTACTGGCGCCCGTTGTCCGTCAGCATCTCGCAGGGGACGCCGTATTCGCCGACTGCCCGGCGGTACGTTTCGAGGACGTGCTCAGCGGTCTGGCTCCTGAAAAGCCCCAGCGAGACGATGTACCGCGAGTAGTCGTCGATGAACCCGATGAGATAGGCGTTCTTGCCGCCCAGCCGGAAGGTGAAGATGTCCGTCTGCCAGAGCTGGTTCGGTGTTGACCGCTCGAAGAAGCGCGGTTTAGTCGGCATCTTCGCGGGGCGCGGAGGTTTTGTTTCGATCATGTCGCAGGCCTTCAGAGTCTGCCTGACCGTCTCGGGGCTCCCGGGAAGGTGGAGTACCCGCTTCAGGAACTGGGATATCTTCGTGACACCCCAGGTCGGCTCTGCGCGCTTCGTGTTGGCGATGATCCCTTTGACCGCCTTGGGGATCTGCTCGCGCCCCTTACGGAGGCCGACCCTGACCTTGAGCCCGGCCTCCCCGGACTTCTTGTAGCGGACGACCCACTCGTGCACCGTGTCCTTACAGACTCCGCTTTCCTGCTCAATCTGCCTCAAGGTGATGCACTTGTCAATGTGTAACAGGACCAGCCGCTTGCGCAGTTCGAACGGGTATGTGTGGCAGTGCGGACGGCCGTCGGCCAGCTTCATATGCGCCCGCTTACCCATCGCGCGCGCGCGCCCGGGCCCGGGCGTATCCTTTCCTACTTTTTCGCCCGGTTCCTCACCAAGCTCTTCTTCTCCTTCACGGAAGTTCTCAGGTCCCGCTTCAGGGACCTCCTCCCATGCGACTTCTGTATCTTCTTTCATCCCACTCCTTCCGGTTCTCTATGAGAACCTTCTTTGGAGTGTTACCCTATTTTAAGTTTTTGAAGCGATCATTATCTGGTAGTTAGCACATCCCTGCGTTGTCAATCAGCCTATCATCAATAAAGTTTGAATTGTCTAATGTCAAATTGCAACCCCTCTGGGCTCGAAGACAATCAAAAAGAAAATGCCCGCCAAGATAAGCGGGAGCGGAGATAATTTGCCTCTTGACTCCCGCTCTGGGATGAGCGACCATTTTTGCTTTCCTCTACCTCTTTTACCATCACTTATTAAATGATGTCCTTTCCCCTGTACTTCGGACCACACGAAAATAATCACCATCCCCATTATTACTATCAAATCCTGTAATAATAAAAATCCAGCTTTTATCTGGCAATTGATACATTGCATGCCGGATCGATGTGTCGCAAAGCGTTTCATCCTGTTCCATGGCTGGAAAATTCCAAAAATAAGTAGTCTCATCTTTTGTTCTGATTTCTTGTATATAAACATGCTTTTGGCACAATTTATTCTGCTTTCCGATGTTTCTGTTTTTAACTGCCTTATTCAAGTCCACTTTAGCAGCAAACGTAATTAGGCCTCGATATGTGGCTTCCGATGTTCGCAAGGTCACAAAAGGTCCAGACTTTCGATTTCCAAGAATTGGCTTTGCGGCTGGAAAGGCTTCACCCAATTCCTCAAAGACATTCCTTTTAACCCACGTCTCTCCTTTATCATTAGTCATATATAAGTTAGTATTATCAAATAAAAGAAAGGAAAGCGCTGTCTCCGCCATGACAAATCGTTGTCCGTCTGCTAGTCTCGGCAACTTCGAAACCTTACCTGGCAAAGGAAAATTCGCATCGTAACCTGTTATATGTTCCAAATTCTGGGTTATGCCATCTAAGCTTCTTAAAAGCAAGCGCGGTATATCAGCTATCTTTCCACAAAAAATGACTCTATTATCCGAGAGACATGTGAAATCCGAATACATCGATTTCTCCATAGGAATTACTAGAAATCCATTATTCGAAAAATAAATGATCCCTTTCGAATACGGAACAACAACATTCCGAGAGTCTGTCATTCGATGTTTATCACCAAACCCAGTCGCCGAAAAGTAAGTTGTATTTGAAGAACCAAGCGAAGATGATATCTCCTGCGTCTTAGGAATATCTGCTGAAAAGTCAACAACATACGTACGGTAAATCCCGTCCTTTACTTTAATACTATACAATCCTGTTGTCCTGTTAATCAACCAGCAACTCCCGATGTGAGTATCCTCATATACACCCAGTGTATGAACAACGCGTGTCGGCCTCTCCTTGTCGATGTTTTGGAATTCCACACACAAGACTTCTTTTGTAAAGTGCGTTTCGTTTGTATTCAACAGATTTCTCACGCATATAATTGACAGTGTGTTCGTTTCAAAAAAAGAATCCCAACTATTGTAGACGTTAATATCGTCGCCTACGGAAAGGTCATAAATCGGAGTTGCCCCAAAAATTAGGGGAACAGGAAGGCACCAGGTATTTATAAAAACCAGAACGATGGGAATTAAGCGCATTGATGTATTTCTCCTATTTCTTTGAGGGAACTAACGAACAACTATCAATAATTTCTCTTCCTTTTGGCCCATTTTTTAAAAGTTGTTCATATGTGTAACATGGCAGTTTTTTCTCTCTAGTTTCAGTACGCTCATGGGAAAAACCGGGCAAAAAACTCACGCTAATAGTTGTTTCCGCTCTTAACGTTGGACACACCTTAGAACATTCCTTATCCCACTTAACGGAAAACTCTGTTTTTGCTTCAAAAGACTTCAATTCGGCCAAGGATGCCTCAACATCATCCTTAATCATCATAGCCAGCATTTCAGACATATTATCGGTCAAACCATGAACATTTTTCCAGTTTTTATTTCCAAGTTTCTTCTTAAGTTGAAGTACATACTTACGATAGGGATTATCTTTACCTTCAGTTAAAAAGCTTGCCCCTTCTGCCTTGATCTTTAGTTTTAGCATATTTAATACTGAGCTATCGATAAACGTTTTGGGATAATTTTTTAAAGTATTTAAAAATGCCTGCTGGAGACCATTTTCGAGATCGTCTCCTTCCCAGGTAATCGGGTGGAAAGGATCGTTACCTGTTAAATCTCCGGTACTAAAACTGTTACACGCATATAATGCACCATGCGTAAGCAAGTGATAGTTATTTACATATTTATTAAACAGGCCAAAGGCTATATTTTTGGTAGCGTCAAAAGCGGTGTCTAACATTGTGCCCTTAATTACATTCCAAAGAAAAGGTAAAAATGGTCCAAAAGCAACCCCGCCCTGTATATCAATCATAGACAATGCCCGATTACCGCAGAACTGATAAATATTCTCGCCGCCTTTCTCTCCAATCGGATCCCTGTTCACCCACCTGCCATCCATCGTGTTCAGATGGCGGTAGTTGTAGTACTGTAGGCCAAGGTTGGAGTCGTGAATTTCGGAGCTGAACGTCAGTGGATTTGCGACATTGCCATTAGATGAAACTAGTTGGCCGAACGGCGAGTAGTCATAAGTGGCGGCGATGGAACCAGCACTATCAAACAACTCGGTGACGTTCTTAACCTGATCGAAGGAGTAGTAATACACATTCGCGCCAATCTGCAATGCCAGCGGGCGAGTGGCAACGGGCTCTGTCGGGTCCCAAACGATGGTGTGCTTGACGCTGGCGCTGTTGAGCATATCCAGCGCGGCACTCTGAAGATAGCCGCGATAGAGATAGCGCTCATGGCGAGTAAGAGTGCCAGAGACGATCTCCTTATACTCAAAGCGCCTGCCCATATAATCGTAGGCCATCTCGACGACGGTGGTTGCGTTGGAGAAGAGGATCGGCCTGTTTTCAGCATTATAGGTCACTTGCCAGATGCCGGTGGTTGTTTTAATCAGTGCCTGATTGCCGTCATCATCAAATTCCGGTGTGAAATTTTCGACAGGATTTACAGGATTTGAAGGATTGATGCTGGTGTATTGGTTCAACGCGCTGGCGGTGTAGGAGGTGTTGGTACCAAATTCGGTGGCTTCTTTACGATTGCCGATGGGATCAAAATCATAAGAGAATTGCCTTATTGCGTTAGTGCCTGATTGCGTTATTTGATAAATCGCATTGGTTAATTCGGACCGACTATTATATGCAAAGGCGTCGGGAACGACTGGCGTTTCGTTCACACGGAAGAGGGTGCGGTTTGAAAGTCTGCCGAGGCCGTCAAAGGTGAAATCGCGCTGAACCAAACGTTCGCTGGCATTGGAATGGACGATCATCGTGAGCAGATCGCGGCTAGACTCGTAGCCGAAGGTGCGCGTCACACCATTGGGCATGGCAAGAGTTTTCTGGAGGTGCGAGCCTTCAAGATAGCCGTAGGTGAAGGCGCCACTGATGCCGTCGACGGAGACCTGATTTAAGCGGCCATATTGATCGAAGTTTTGCATAGTGCCTGAGATCAAAGCGACCTCGTTCGAGAGTGCGTAACCCGCATTTCTTCCAAGCGTATCG
>CAYWNP010000068.1:0-1341 GCA_964459675.1 uncultured Akkermansia sp.
TTTGGCAAAAACAACTCTATACAGGAGCACTCCTGACCGAATGAGCTTTGAACTGCTCGCACCTGCAGGCGATATGACCTGCCTTCAGGCGGCCCTCGATGCAGGCGCTGATGCGGTGTACCTTGGACTCGACTCGCTGAACATGCGACAACTGGCCACCCGTAATTTTACGCGGGAGACCCTGCCTGAAGCCTCGGCTCGTTGTAGAGCCAGACAGGTGAAGCTCTATCTGACGTTGAACAGTATCCTCTACGAAGAGGAACTTCCCGAGCTGGAGTCGCTTCTATGCTTTGCCCAGCCCTTGATTGATGCTGCCATCGTCGCAGACTGGGCCGCCATTACTGTGTGTAAGCGTCTCGGAGTCCCCTTTCACATCTCCACGCAAATGTCCTGTTCCAACTCCGTTGCTGCGCGCTTTCTTGTTGAACAGGGCGCAAGCCGTATTGTCCTTGCCCGCGAGTGCTCGCTGGACGAGGTCGCAGCCATTGCCAAAAGTGGTATTGAAGTTGAGACCTTTGTGCATGGCGCGATTTGCGTGGCCATTGCCGGACGCTGCCTGCTCTCCCATGAGGCATATGGCTGCTCCAGCAGCCGAGGCGAGTGCCACCAGCCGTGCCGTCGTGAGTTCTTGATCAAGGAGCTCCGCGAGGGCGAGAATGCGGACGCAGAATTCATTGTCCAGCCTCATACGGTCCTCTCAGCGCGCGACCTCTGTTCTTTGCCTTTCATGGATAAACTGATGGCCGCAGGCATTTCCTCTTTCAAGATCGAAGGACGTGCACGGAACCCCGAGTATGTGAAAACCGTGGTGACAGCCTATCGCCGAGCCATGACGGCTGTGCAGGAGGGTTGCTTTGATGCGCCTCTTGTGGAAAAGTTGATGGCGGAGTGTGCCAAAGTTTATCATCGCGAATTTAGCGTCGGACTCTTTCATGGCCGTCCCGGCGCGGGCCAGTTCACCAACACAGACCTCAATCAAGCGACGCAAAAGAAGCTTTATGTGGGGCTGGTGCAAAACTACTATGTTCGCGCTCAGATGGTGCAGATTGTGATTCAGGATCAAGCGATTGCGCTCGGTGACACTCTTGCGATCCATGGTGAGACCACGGGCGTGGTGGAGGTGAGCATAACGGATCTAAGGCGCGACGACGAGGTTTGCACGCGCGCCGAACGCGGCACGTGGATTACCCTCCCCTGCGAGCAACGCGTGCGCACAGGCGACAAGGTCTATGTTGTGCGAGAGAGCGGGCTGTGACCCAAGGACAGCAAGGACGCTAATACGCAAGACGAGAGCTTTAGCATCCTTAAGACTTACTGACACTTACTGGCACTTCCAGACTT
>CAYWNP010000068.1:1441-14453 GCA_964459675.1 uncultured Akkermansia sp.
GCTGACACTGTGCTGGCACCCAGGTCAGGTCGGTGTTTAATCAGCTCTTCGACAATCTGGGTGATGCCCGTGTAGTGCCATCCATCGAGGGTGATCTTTTTTTGGTTTGCGCAGGCGAGACGGACAATGCCCTTCTCTTTCCACTGGGACCAGTCAATAGAGACAATGTCGGTGTAGTCGAGAGATTGGGCACCAATGCCTGTCCTGCTCAAACCTTGCTCATTCGCACGAAACTGCCGCGTCGCCCGAAAGGCGATCACACCAAAGGCCAGAAGCCCGAGAACAAGGGTGATCCCTGCCTGTATAAATTGCGTTGTGAGGTCTGGTTCAGAGTAGACAGGCTTTTTGAAGAGGTCTGTCAGGTGTTTGGCTTGCGCCTCACGCGCGGCCGTGTCGTTTGCCAGTTCCTTGGACAACTTTAATTCACCCATCTTTTTGACGAGCTTGGAGGGCGCAGTCGAACCCTGTTGGGCAAAAAGGAGGTCGAGGGGTGTCTTTCCATCCTCTCCGCGGTCAAGCCAAGCGGTGACGGTGAGATTCGTCGCGAGCAACTCCTGACGAACCGACTCCAGAGTCGTGTTGACCTTCGGATAGGCCTTTGCGCCGTCATAAATAGACCAGAGGCAGATGCCAACCATCATGGCGCCAACCCCGCACAGACGGAATGCATACTCACGATTCAGTTTGGCTGTGATCATCTCTGCCTCTCTATTAATGTGCCAACTCCTGCAGCATAAGGGAGGACCACGTCATGCACTGCACCAGTTGATCAAGGCCGAACGATTCATTTGGACAGTGGATTTTGTCCTCTTCGCGGCCGAAGCCGACCAAGAGAGGCGCAGCCCCGGAGACGCGCTGCAAGGTGGCGACGATCGGGATCGATGCGCCTTCCCAACGGAAGAGCGCGCCACGAGGATCCATCTCGCCCAGCACCTGAGAAGCCAGCCGGAAAATCGGTGAACTGAGGGGGAGCCTGAAGCCCGGAGCGCCTCGGCACGCTTCGGAAAAGACGAGTTTCATGCCACGCGGACAATGAGACTCCAGATGTTTCTGTACCGCGAGATAGGTCTCGGCAGGAAGTTGATCTGGGACGAGGCGCATGCTGATCTTTGCCAACGCCGAGGCGGGAATAACGGTCTTGGAGCCTGGGCCGCCATAGCCCGTGTGAATGCCATTGATCTCGATGGTCGGCAGAAAACTGCCACGCAACATCATGTTCACGCCGTCCGCGCCACCTGCAGGGGGGCACCCGACCTCCTGCTCGTACTGTTCATCCGAGATTGCCGCCTTGATCGCATGTTCATGCTCTTCCTGGCTGGGAGGACGCACACGGTCACTAAACCCTGCCACGGCAATTGAGCCATCGGGGTTATGCAGGGAGGCGAGCAACGCGGCCATGCCCTGTGCCGGATTGGGAGAGACACCGCCGTGGACGCCGGAGTGCAGATCGTGTTCAGGACCAGTCAGGGTTATGGTGAAGTGCTGGACGCCACGAAGGCCGGCAACAATCGAAGGTTGCTTGTCCGGACCGCTGGAGGTGTCAGAGACCATTAAGACATCAGCTTGAATACGTGAGGCGATCTGGGGGGCCAAGAGGGAGAGCGCTTCGCTTCCGCTCTCCTCTTGTCCTTCAAGCAGGATTTTCAGCGTGGGCAGGGGCTTGCCTGCCTCGATCAGAGCCTTGATGCCCTGGAGAACGCCGAAGACCTGCCCCTTGTTGTCCTGTGCGCCACGCGCATAGACGCGGCCATCGATCAGTGTGGGCTCGAAAGGGGGAGTCTTCCATTCGGGCAAGGGGTCTTCAGGTTGGACATCGTAGTGTCCATAGAAGAGGACGTTCATGGCGGTATTCTCGCCGAGGCGTTCGGCAAAGAGCACAGGTACAGGACGCCCTGACGGGGGAGTTAAGAGTTCGACATCAAAACCGAGGGGGCGCAAAAACTGCTTGAGCCACGTCGCACATCGCGCGCAGTCCCCCAGCCGCTTGGGATCAGTCCCGATGGTGGGAAGCCGCAAAAGTTCAAACAACTCGTCCAGAATAGTCTGGCGGTTCTGATCAAAATAGTCTTGAGCAAATTGTACGTTCATGGTGTGTCAGTGTACCAAAAACAATAAAGAGTCTCAAGGGGCACTTTTTTGCTCCAAAAGAAGGCCATTTTTTGGTTAAATACTCACTCTTCTTTATTGAACCTTTAAAGCAGGGCTAGACAACAACAAGTCGGTGAATGGATTATGGAAAAGAATTACGATCCGCAAGCAGTCGAAGCGAAATGGTATCCCTGGTGGGAAGAGCATAAACACTTCCAGGCGGACCCCTCCCAAGGGGGTGTTCCCTACACAGTCGTGATTCCGCCGCCGAACGTGACGGGCATCCTGCACATGGGGCATGCACTGAACAATACGATTCAGGATGTCTTGGTACGCTGGCGCCGGATGCAGGGACGTAATACCGTCTGGATTCCCGGAACCGACCATGCGGGTATTGCAACGCAGAATGTTGTTGAAAAAGCGTTACGCAAAGAGGGGCTCTCACGGCGGGATCTGGGCCGAGAAAAATTTATTGTGCGCGTCTGGGATTGGAAGCAGGAGTATGGTAGCACGATCGTGAGGCAATTGCGTAAACTGGGCGCGAGCTGTGACTGGTCGCGTGAGCGGTTCACCATGGACGCAGGATTAAGCGAGGCCGTCTCAGAGGTTTTTTGTCGTTTGTATGAAGAAGGGTTGATTTATCGCGGTAACTACATTGTGAACTGGTGTCCGCGTTGTCATACAGCCCTCTCGGATGAAGAGAGCGAACATGTGGATACGCAGGGAAATCTCTGGCACATCCGTTATCCGATTCCCGGTGGTGGTGAGGTGGTGGTCGCCACCACCCGTCCTGAGACGATGCTGGGCGATACAGCCGTGGCAGTCAACCCCGCTGACGAACGCTATCAAGCACTCATCGGCAAGACCGTCACCCTCCCCTTGATGAATCGCGAGATTCCTGTGGTGGCTGATGACTATGTGGACCGCGCCTTCGGAACCGGCGTCGTGAAAATCACACCTGCCCATGACCCCAATGACTTCCAGGTGGCCAAGCGTCACAACCTGCCCATGCTCGATGTGATGAATGGCGATGGAACGATGAACGCCGAGGCGGGCAAGTATGCAGGGATGGATCGCTTCGCCTGTCGCAAACAAGTGATTGCCGACTTGGAAGCACTTGGCTTGCTGGTGAAGACGGATCCCCATCCGCACGCGGTCGGCCACTGTTACCGGTGTGACACCATTGTCGAGCCCCGCCTCTCCAAACAGTGGTTCGTGAAGATGAAACCGCTTGCCGCGCCTGCGATTGAAGCGGTTCGCTCTGGCAGAATCACCTTCACCCCGCAACGCTGGGAGAAAACCTATTTTGAGTGGATGGATAATATCCGCGACTGGTGCATCTCGCGCCAAATCTGGTGGGGCCATCGCATTCCTGTCTTCACCTGCGAAACGTGCGAACTCGAGTGGGCCGCAAAGTCCGTGCCGACCGTCTGCCCCAAGTGCAATGCGACAAATATCAAGCAGGATGAGGATGTGCTCGACACCTGGTTCTCCTCGTGGCTCTGGCCCTTCAGCACCTTGGGATGGCCGCATGAGAACAAGGATCTTAAGTTCTACTATCCGACCCACGATCTGGCGACAGCCCCGGAGATTATCTTCTTCTGGGTGGCACGCATGATCATGGCTGGCTGCAAGTTCATGGGCGACATCCCCTTCAGCAACGTCTACATCCATGGCACCGTGCGCGATGACAAGGGCCGCAAGATGAGTAAGAGTTTGGGCAATTCCATTGACCCGCTCGACATCATCTCCACCTACAGCGCCGACTCCCTGCGCTTCAGCCTGATGCTCATCACCTCCACGGGTATGGACGTCTATGTCAACATGGAGAAGTTCGAGATCGGCCGTAACTTCGGCACCAAGATCTGGAATGCTGCCCGCTTCATGCAGATGCAGCGTGAAAAGGTCATGGAAGCGACAGGTAAGCCGTTCGTCCTCTCCGCGAACGGTCTCGTGTTGGATTCCGCCCTCCTGCGTGACGATGACCGCCATCTCCTCGACTCCCTCTCACAGACCATCACTGAGATGACCGAGCATTTGGAAAAATTCCGTCTTCAAGACGGAGCCCTCGCGATTTACAACTTCATCTGGAGTAATTTCTGCGACTGGTATCTGGAATGCGCGAAGCTCGACCTCTATGGCACGGATGAAGCGCGCCGCCAGCAAGTGCTCTCAGTCATGGATGATGTATTCTCCAAGGCACTCAAGCTGCTGCATCCCTACATGCCCTTTATCACCGAAGAGCTCTGGCATGAGATGGGGTATGGTCAGCCAGAGGAGAGCATCATGCGCGCCTCGTGGCCCACGGCCTACTCCGAAGAGCAACGCAAGGCTTGGGGGCTCAGTGCAGAGACGACCACCTTTGTGAACGAGAGGCGCGAGCTCGTGACAGCTGGACGCGCCCTACGCGCCGAGTACAACGTAGCGCCTTCGAAGTTTGTGAAGTTTATCATTCAGGCCGTGGATGAGACGACCGCCAACCGTCTGATTGCAGATAGCGACAGCCTCAAGCAGCAGTTGCGCGCAGACGTTCTAGAGGTCGCTTCCAGTCGCGGGGAAAAGGCTATGCCGGGAACGCTGTGCAAGCTCGGGATGATCTATCTGCCCCTGGACGGACTTGTTGATGTCAAGGCCGAGGCCGCTCGCGTCAAGGCGGAGCTGGACAAGAATCAAGGCTTTCTGAAGGGTGTGAGTGCCAAGCTCTCCAACGAAGGCTTTGTCGCCAAGGCACCCCCGGAGGTTATTGAAAATCAGCGCGCTAAGCAAAAGGAGCTGACCGAGACGATCGAACGGCTGGAAAAACTGTACAAGACCTTCAGTGCATAAAAACGGAGAAAAGAGATGAGCGATTGTTGTCCCTGTGGGAGTGGCTTGAATTTTGATGTTTGCTGCGAACCCTTTTTAATGGAGAAGGCTCAGCCCAAGACGGCTGGTCAGTTGATGCGTTCGCGTTACTGCGCGTATGCCTTGGGCGTGATTGATTATTTGTACAAGACGTCTGGGCCCCGCGTGCGTAAGGAGTTCGATGCGGAAAATAGCCGCAAGTGGGCTGAATCCGCAACTTGGAAGGGCATGGAGATTGTTAAGACCGAGGGCGGTTCCGAATCAGATACGGGTGGAACAGTAGAATTCATTGCACATTATTCCGTGAAGGAGAATGATTTCGACCATCATGAGCTGGCCACGTTTGAAAAGATTGATAACAAGTGGTTATTTATGGATGGCCAGATTTTTGGCTCTGAGCCCCAACGTCGCGAAACGCCGAAAATCGGTCGCAACGATCCCTGTTCGTGTGGCAGTGGAAAGAAGTTTAAAAAGTGCTGTGGCTAAAGCATTTTCTCACAGAGCCCACAGAGCTCACGGAGGAATCCAATTGAAGAATCAATCATTTATGGAACAGGGTAACATAAAAGGTCTCTATCATTCATTCGGGATACTTATTTCTCTGTGCCCTCTGTGCCTCTGTGAGGGATTACACATTTAATTAACATGCTCTAAGCAAAGGGTGAGTCATGGACGTTAAAGCCTTTATTTTTGATCTGGATGGAACGCTGATTGATTCCGAGATGCTCTGGGTCGCCTCGATGGTCGCCTACCTGGCTGATCATGGCTGTATCACGACGCGTCAGGAGATGATGAAGGTTGTGGTTGGCCACTCGTGGTTCGACATCTATCGCAAAGTGATTGGGCTCGCGCCCGTGTTGGCAGTCGTCACGATTCAGGAGATGGCCCTTCAGCTGCGGAGTTACTATGTGAAGCAGTGCGAGGACTCCGGAAGCATCCTGATTCCCACCTCCGTCGCTTTGCTCAAGGCGCTTGCCAAGGACTATCCCGTGATCATTGTCTCCGGCTCGCCACATAACGATGTGGAAAATGCTGTTCGTCTCATGGAGGCTGAGGCCAGTGTGAAGTTCGTCCTTGGCGCAGAGGATTACCCGCGCGGTAAGCCGGCACCGGATGGTTTCCTGCTCGGCGCGAAGAAGCTCGGCATCGATCCTAATCACTGTGTCGTGTTTGAAGATTCAACTGCGGGCGTTCGTTCAGCAAAGGCGGCAGGTATGTATTGCGTCGCGTTGTCTCGTCCGACAGAGCATCCGCAGGATATCTCCCCCGCTGACTGGGTCCTCGAAGACCTCTCAGAGTTCTCCGTCGAAAAGATTAGACAAAAATAGTTTTTCTCACAGAGGCACAGAGTGCACAGAGTTTTTTATTATGACTGAAGCAGAATTAAATAAGTTAACGGAACGAATCATCGGTATTGCGATTGAAGTGCATAAAGAGTTGGGACCTGGACTTCTTGAAAAGGTTTATCAACGATGTTTGAAAATAGCCCTTGAAGAGGCAGGGATGAAGGTGGATTCGGAAGTTGAGTTTCCAATTATTTTTCGAGGAAGGCGTGTTGAGGACGAGGGATTTCGTATGGACTTGCTCGTCGAGGATGTAGTTACACTTGAAATTAAATCTGTCAAAGCGCTTGAGGATGTTTTTATGAAACAACTCGGAACCTATCTAAGATTGGCTAACAAGCCTTGCGGACTGCTGATGAATTTTAATGAAGTTCTTCTAACTCACGGAATCAAAAGAATTAAAAATGGCTATCTCCCCTCTGTGCCCTCTGTGACTCTGTGAGAAATATTCTATGAACAAAATTATTTTACCACTCGGTGTATATGGCGCGAACTGTGTGATTCTCTGGAATGATCCGCAGCAAGCGTGGCTCTTTGATCCGGGATACGATGCTGCGACGATCCTCGCGACGCTGAAGAAGGAAAATCTGAAGCTCGGCGTCATCATCCTTACGCATGCGCACTTCGACCATATCTCTGCCCTGAACAGTGTCTTAGCAGAGCAGCCCGCACCTGTTTATCTCCATGTGGCAGATGTCCCAATGGCCTTTTCTCCGATGAACCAGATGCCACCCTATACCAGCACAAAAAAGCCCGCCTCCCTCGACACCACGAAGGGCGATGGCGATACGCTGACCTGTGGTGGTTTGACCGCGACCCTCCTCCATACGCCCGGTCATACGCCAGGAAGCTGGTGTATCCGCTTTGAAGACGAGAATCTGATGGTGACCGGAGATACGCTCTTTGCAGGCTCGATCGGACGCACTGATTTCCCCGGTGGCAGCATGGATCAGATGGAAGCTTCCTTGGCAAAGCTGAAACAGTTACCGGATGCGACCCGCATCATCTGCGGCCATGGTTCCGAATCAACCATCGGACAAGAAAAGAAGACGAACCCGTATCTGTAAGTATTTAACGAAAGGACGTGACACTATGGCAATCGACCTTAAGGCAGCATATAAGACAATCATGGATGATCATTTCACACCCGAAATGGAGATCTCGTTTATTGATGGGAGCAAGCGGCAGACCCTGAAATACGAAAAGGTCTCGTGGGTCATTGATGGCGAGAACAAGGGGTTGCGCTATGGCGAAAATCCAGGCCAGGAAGCGGCCATGTATAAACTGGTCAATGGCAATCTCGTCCTGGGCGATGTGACCGCTCTGGCCCCTGGAAACTATCTCGCCTCTGATCCTGAACTGCTCCAGTCCGGCAAACATCCTGGCAAGACCAATCTGACGGACGCCGACAATGCGCTCAACATTCTGCGTTACCTCGACGATACGCCCTGCGCCATCATCGTGAAGCACAATAATCCCTGCGGCGTCGCCAAAGCTTCGACGTTGGCTGAAGCCTACTTCCGCGCCAATAAGGCTGACCGTCTGGCTGCCTTCGGCGGATGTATTGCCCTGAACCGTGAAGTGGATCTCGAGACTGCGAAACTTATCGCGGATGCGTATGCCGAAGTGGTGGTCGCCCCTGAATTCGCTCCGGGCGTGATGGATATTTTTAATACTAAGAAAAATTTGCGCGTGATGCGCATCAACAACATGGCCAAGCTGACGACGTTCGTGGCGCAGCGCGTCGTAGACTTCAAATCGCTCATTGACGGTGGCCTGGTGGCGCAGTGGTCCTTTGTTCCGGAAGCGCGTAAAGCTTCTCAGCTCATGCTGGCTGAGTGCACGACTAAGGATGGCGTGGTGCACAAAACCAAGCGGGTGCCGACCGCGCAGGAATATGACGATATGATTTTCGGCTGGCTCGTGGAAGCAGGAGTGACCAGCAACTCCGTGCTCTATATCAAGGATGGCGCGACGGTCGGCATCGGTACGGGCGAGCAGGACCGTGTGGGCGTCGCAGAGATCGCTCGCGACAAGGCCTATCGCAAGTTGGCCGATTGGATCGCCTGGGAAAAATATACAACGCCTTACAATGACTTGGTGATGAAGTTCGGCGATGAAGGCAAGAAGCGCATGGCAGCGATTGACGAAGAGGTCAAGGCCAAGCATGGCGGACTGCAGGGCTGCAGCATGGTTTCTGATGCCTTCTTCCCCTTCCGCGACGGTGCGGAGGTCGGGATCCGCGAAGGCATCAGCGCGATTGTTCAGCCAGGCGGAGCAATGCGCGACTGGGATGTGATTGACTGCTGCAACGACGCCAATGTGGCGATGGTCTTCACCGGCCAGCGCAGCTTCAGGCACTAGAGTAGTGCCCCAGTAATGCCTATACACGGCTAAGCGTTTGGAGTCCCGCCTTTAGGCGGAAGCAAAGTTACACGCGCGTTAAAATTCCGCCTAAAGGCGGTACTCCGAACAATTTCACTTTTAAAGCATGTATACAAATCCTCGTTATATTGAATATTTCTTTCATTTTTCTGTTGATGACTATTAAAAATACTGTTAATATTCAGTTTAATGAATTTAAGAGACATAGGTTTGTTGATCAAGCAGCGTCGTAAGGAGTTGGATTTGGACCAAAAAAACCTCGCGCGCTTAAGCGGCGTTTCCATCCATAGCCTAAGCGATCTTGAGGTAGGAAAAGGCAATCCCACGCATGAACGCCTTTCAAAAATTGCTGACGTCCTGGGACTGGAAGTCTGCGTGAGGGTGAAGACATGAGTGGACGGCGCGGAAATGTCTATTGCCGTGACACACTGGCGGGGGTTCTTGAAGAGCTTCCCGGGGGCTATAGCTTTACTTATGACTCCACCTATCTAGCTGATCCAGCTCAGCCAGCAATCAGCCTGACGCTGCCGAAACAGAAAAAGTGCTTTGAGTCATCGGTCTTGTTCCCCTTCTTTTATGGCTTGTTAGCAGAAGGGGTGCAGAAAGAAATACAATGCGCGCTTCTCAAAATAGATGAAGCGGATGATTTTGGACGTCTCCTCCAGACGGCAGGACAGGATACGATTGGAGCTGTGACGGTCCGCAGAGAGGCAGTGGAATGAGAAAACTCACCCAATCAGAGCAGCGGGCCTTGGCAGGAGGAAACCGTACCTTTCCGAGCCAGCTGACCTTCTCGCGCAAAGACGTGGTGACGTTCAGACAAGAGGCTGTCACACATATGTCCATTTCCGGAGTACAGGATAAGATATCGCTCAAACTGGTCCGCGGAAAACTACTTCCCACAGATCATGACGGCGAATACATCTTGAAACCCATTCCGTCAGCCGTCATCCCCTTTTATGCCTCCGATGTGCCAGCGAATGAACACCTCACCATGCAGATCGCTCAACGCGTATTCGGAATCACAACGCCACCAAATACCTGTCTTCCTATGAGCGATGGGGAACTTGCCTACATTGTGAAACGGTTTGACAGACAAGAAGGACAAAAAAGAAGGCAAGAGGACTTTTGCCAGTTGTCCAATCGCACCGAGGCTACCCGAGGGCGGAATTACAAATATGACGGCAGTTATGAAGAGGCTGGGCGTATTCTTAAGCAGTACTGCAAGGCGTATCGCGCAGAGATTGAAAAGCTTTTTGCACGGATTGTTTTTTGCTATACGTTTTCAAATGGTGACGCACATTTTAAAAATTTTTCCTTGATTGAGACAGGCTTGGGCGATTTTGTGCTCACGCCTGCGTATGATTTTTTGGCTACCTCCTTGCATTTTCCGAATGAATCTCCCTTGGCACTTGATCTGGTTGACGATTTCGAATCCGAAGCTTACGGCTCACTTGGTTTTTATTCTGCACCTGATTTTATTGAATTAGCGCTTCGCTTCGAAATGGATCTGAACCAAGCAAAAACCCTTCTAAAAAGCATGTCGGCACAAAAGGAAAAGGTTGTGGCAATGATTCGTGACTCCTTGCTTTCCGAAAAGGCAAAGGGTGAATATGAACAACGATTTCTTGAACGACTAAAAGCAATCAACAATGGACTGGACGCATCACGCTGAAGCGTCCAATAGGGAGAGCCTCACAAAGGAACACACACCATGAATACACTGCATGAACTTCAAGAGAGTGGCGCGTTATTTGTCGGACCGGAGGTGCATTTGGAGCGAATCGCGCCGGATGTGGTCTTTCATCCGGGGTGCCGGCTCTCGGGCGCGGAACTCTCGATCGGTCCGGGTTGCGTGATCGGTGCGGAGGCGCCCGTCACGATCAACAACTGCCAGCTTGGCGCGCGGGTCCATCTGGCGGGTGGCTTCTTTGAGGAGTCCACCTTTCTGGATGATGCGAAGGCGGGAAGCTGTTCGCATGTGCGTCCCGGGTGCCTGCTGGAAGAGGGCGCCTCGATTGCCCACAGCGTCGGGATTAAACAGACTGTTTTTTTGCCCTGGGTTACAGCCGGCAGCCTCATCAATTTTTGTGATGCGCTCATGGCTGGCGGTACCAGCCGCAAAGACCATTCGGAAATCGGCTCCTCCTATATCCACTTCAACTTCACCCCCCATCAGGACAAGGCGACAGCCTCGTTGATCGGTGATGTGCCCAATGGCGTACTGCTCAAGCAGGCGCCGATCTTCCTGGGCGGACAGGGGGGCTTGGTCGGACCTGCGAAGCTCGCCTTCGGAACGGTGATTCCTGCAGGACAGAACTGGCGGGGCAATGTCGAGAAGCCCAACCAGCTTGTCGCGCGTGCCGGCTTCAAGCGCGACCTAGCGATGAGTTACAATCCCAACAACTTCTCCAGTGTTTCGCTGATTGTCAGAAACAATCTCTCCTACATCGGCAACATTCTGGCACTGGATGCGTGGTATCGCGTGGTGCGTTCCCGCTTTCTGAGCGAGTATGCTTATCAGGAGGCGTGCTATGCAGGTGCGCGTAAACGGCTGTCAGATATTTTAAGCGAACGCCTCTCGCGTCTGGATGAACTTTTCAAGAAGGTTGAAAACGCTTTTGAGAACGATCCGTCACCGCAAAAGGAAAATCAGGAATTGGTTCAACAGTGGCGCGCGGTCAAAGCGCAACTTGCGGAAGTGATTGAGACGCGCGACGCCGTGGTGGTGCCGAGCGAGGTCGCCGCGATTGCGAAGGGCTTAACCGGCAAAGAGTATTTGTCTGAAATTCAGGGCCTCTCCGAAGTTGACACCTATATCCTCACGATGTGGCTCACCTATCACGTCGCTACCGTTGAGAAACTCATGCCCTCCGGGCGTAGCTCCTGTTGTGGCTGAGAAGAGGAGCTTTTGCTTTATTCAAAAATTCAACGTTGGACGTTCGATGTTGAATGTTGGATGTTCGCAGACATTCGGTCCTTTCGTGCTTTTCGGATGCTAAAAAACCACCTCTTGTTTATTCCCGCGCTTGACGGTGAGTCAGAAATGAGTCATAATGATTCACACATGACTCATCAGGAGGAATCGCCATGACAACACTGACCGTCCATGCTTTGGACACGACACTTTCACACAAGCTGAAGGCTTATGCGGCTGAACAACAAAAGAGTTTGAATCAGTCGGTTAAAGAGTTACTATCCTCGGCATTAGGTATTACAGCCCCTCGTAACAAAGACCATCGGGATGACTTCGTCGAGTTTTGCGGGATATGGTCCGACAAAGAGGTTCGCGAGTTTGAAAAAAATACCGCCTGCTTTTCAGAGATCGAAGAGGGTATGTGGAAATGAAAACAATCCTTCTCGACACGAATGCGGTCTCGGCTTTATTTAACGGGGACACACAGATTTTGGATTATCTTGCAAAGGCTGACCGGGTCTGCCTGTCAACTGTTGTCCTGGGAGAGTTGCAGGCGGGCTTCTATATGGGAAGCAAGGTGCGCGAAAACCAAACGAACCTGGATAAGTTGTTGTCACGCCCAACAGTCGAGATTTTGCCTGTCACAGCAGAGACATCCGATTACTACGGACGCTTGGTCGCTACTCTCCGAAAAGCTGGACACCCCATTCCTGTGAATGACCTTTGGATTGCTGCACAGACGCTTGAGCAAGGGGCTATTCTCATTTCGTACGACAAACATTTTACCCACGTCGCAGGACTTCGCCTGAAGCCCTAAAGTGTAGCAACGACTACGAGCAGTGGAGATACGTCTTCACTGCGGGCGTACGCGGAGGGTTGCGAGCGAGGTCGGCGCGATTACGAAGGGTCTAACAGGCAAAGAGTATCTGTCTGAAATAGCAGAAGGTTGATAAACGATTGACGATATGGTATTTTTAAAGCGTTAGGATTAATCATATGAAAACGCTCTACATATCCAGATACCTTTGTGGCCTCATGACCCTCTCATTTCTGATGGTCTCAATGACGACCTATGCGCCTGCAGGGGAGAGGGTGGGAGAAATTCTTTTTTGGACCTTTGGGTTCTGTTCCCTTTTCTTTGCAGCCGTATCGTTCTACTTGTCTGCGCTCCGACAGAGACACCCCGAGAGCAAAATCTTTAAATCGCGCCTTCTCCACTTCACTCTTTTTGCTTTTGCTATCCTCATGACCTTGATCCTCGTGTTGGGCATTGCAGGATAGCGGACTTGTCTATACCTTGATTTAATTTAACCACAAAGAACACAAAGAGCACAAAGATCAACTTCAGAGATTATGCTGTGTCGAAAAGAAACAATCTTTTCCCTGTGTTCTCTGCGTTCTTTGCGGTAAAAAACTGAACTAACAAAAACCGTTG
>CAYWNP010000069.1:0-14398 GCA_964459675.1 uncultured Akkermansia sp.
GTGATCTGCGCCATTGCCACCGTCGCCGCAGCGTTGATCAGCAAGGTGTTCGCATAGACGGGGTGGTTTGTTGAGGACGCCAAGACTCGAAGACACCGAGACTCAAAGGATGAAGACTTAAAAGTCTATAAAGTCTATCCCTTGGGGTCTTGAAGTCTATCAGTCTCGGCGTCCTAAATTCAAACAGTCTTGCTCTGAGACAGATGAATCTGTTGAAATCATTCCACCTCAATATAAAAACCCGAAAAGGTAAAGTGGGATTGTCCCTTTAGAGCCGATAAGTATATCATCTTTGACAACATATTCCTCGCGAGTCTCTTTTGGCAACTGTGATCTTCCTTTACCCTTTCCGCCTATTTCAAACACGCGATTCCGGATTTTAAAATCACCACCTTTGGTGCTATAGGAAACAGGGAGTTTCGCATGTTGAGTGGCTTGCAAGAAGAATAGTTCCCGTGTCATTCCCTTGTCCGTTGGCTGTTCAAGCCCTTGGCAAAGCGCATGATAGAGCGTGGTATTGTCCAGGTAGATCTTTTGTGGCTTTCGGAGTACAGCGTGTCCGCGTTCGCCCGCATCGAGCAGTCGTGTCAGTCCGGTCTCCTGTAAAATACGCAGATAACTTGCCGTTGTTTTGTCATCCACACCCAGACTCGTACTTAACTTATGAATGCAGATCTCTCCTGGTGGGATCGTACTGAGGAAGTAGAGAATCTTCTTAAAGTAATGTAAATTTTCCGTCTTCAGGCGATAGTATGTCGCGATATCCTCATAGAGGGTCTTTTCGACAACTGAACGCACTTTATCATAGTAGTTTGTCCTGCCCTCAAATACGTAAGGATAATAACCCTCCTCAAGGTAATGGTGAAAATGCCCCAGCAACTTAGGTATTCCAGCCAGTTTCCCGGAAATCCCGGCGGGATCCTGAAGAATCTCATCAAGCGAGTAAGATGTATATTCCTCGTTTGTGAGAAAATTCAGGTATTCGCGAAAAGAAAGCCCAGGCAGGTGACGCAAGGTTGCGCGCCGGGATAGGTCATAGCTGCCTTTTGTCAGATCCAAACTTGAACTTCCCGAAAAAACGATGCGTACGGCGGGGAAGGAATCGTAGATATTTTTGAGTTCCTGTTGCCACCCTGAATATTTGTGGATTTCATCAAAAAAGAAGAGTTGCACACCTTCCTGCATCGACATCGACCGCACAAAATCCAGAAGGCTGCTTTTGTTAAAATAAATATGGTCAGCAGAGGCATAGAAGGCCTCATCCAGATGACCGATCTGCTCCCGAATATACTGTAATAGCAGTGTTGTTTTCCCTACACCGCGCGGACCTATGAGACCAATCAACCGTTCGTCGGCAGTAAAGGTGTCGAACAAGAATCGGTGTTTTTTAGAATTGGTCGCTGCAACCAAGCGGTGATAGGTCTCTCTCAATGTGTCAATCATTGGAATGCACTCCTAATTATCCTTTAATTATTAAGAGTATACTCCAAACGTTTCAGAACGCAACAGAAAAATTTATGAATTAAGCGCGAACACAAACAATCTTGACTTGAAAAACTAAAAACAAGCTTACTTTTTGTTCTGAGACAGACTCAGGGATGATCTGCTCAAGGCTTCGTGCAATCATAGGATTTCCGTGTCTCCTATAGACTGTATTAATGATAATTCAGTCCGTTTGCACTGCTAAATTTAAAAAACCGCAGTCTAACGGTCTTGCCTTTGAAGCGCTGATTCGCTAACATTTCGGGCGTCGTTTAATAAAAATTGAGAAAGGTCGTACTCATGAGTGCAAACAACCTCTTATACGAGAGGTCGCAACAGGAGCAGAGGCTGACGCGCCTTGCACCTGAAACATTCGCCATGCTTCGTGAATATCTGGCAGAGCATGCTTTGCCGGAGGAGCCTGGAGCCGGCACGTGCGTCTGCGAGGCGCCGGCTGAGCTCTGCGCATATCTCGCACGCGCCAGCGTGCCCTTCTCGCGCTGTCTTCTGCAATTTATCCGGAAGAGTGGCCTCGATGAGGTCGAGGTCTATAAGCGTGCGCATGTGGATCGCAAGCTCTTCTCCAAGATCCGGAGCGACGGGAGCTATCATCCGAAGAAGGCGACGGTGATTGCCTTTGCCTTGGCCCTCCGGCTCTCATTGACAGAGACGCGGGAACTGCTTTCATCAGCAGGCTTCACACTCTCCCGTTGCACGCCCTTTGACTTGATCATCCAATATTTTCTCGAGCGCGGGGTTTATGATCTTCTGAAGATCAATGATGCCTTATATGATTTTGACCAGCCCCTTCTCATGGTGTGATTCTTTTAAATGTCGCTTTAAAAGCGACATCTTTCTCTTCTGCGTATGTTATGTTACAGGCGTTCTTATGAACGAGTCGTAGGAACAGTAACACAACAAACAAAAGGGAGAGAACCATGAATACAGAGACAAACACACAGGGCAGTTCACAGAAGCGGGCCGAGGAGGACACAGTTTTCCGTGCCTACCGTCCAAGGCTTTCCTTCTATCATGCGAATGGCAAAGGCACCGGGAGTGCGGTGCAATTTGAGGTGATTCCGGCGTGTGGCGACCGCGAGGGCGTGGTCTTCATGACCCTGGCGCAACAAAAGAGCGTCGCCATCGGCTCTGCCGAACAAGGTACCCGTCAGCACGCAACGTTTGACTGGAAGAATCGCGTGACCGTGAAGTTGAACTTCAACGACCTCTGCCAGATGCTTCTGGTTTTCCGCGGACTGGCCACCGCCATCCAGGAGGGTAAGGGGCTCTATCATGACAGTCGCAACATGACAACGATGATCAACGTTACTCGGCAGGTTGAGCCTTACCCGGGACTCTCGCTCGAGATCTCCCGCCGGGGCAAGACAGAGGGCGACGTCCCCCTACGCATACGGATTATCTTTAATGCTGCAGAGACCCTGGGGCTTGGAACTGTGCTTGAGCAACAACTTGGGGTGGTCGCCTTTGGTATCCCCAAAGAGGCGACCTATTCAACGGGCGCGGCACAGGTTGAGAACGACCAGATGGTGATTTAGGAACCCCCCGCAAAACTTCTTTGACAGGATTGACAGGATTTTGTGGATTAGAATTTAAAGCAGCAATCCTATAAGTCCTGTTAATCCTGTCAAAAGTCTTTTGGAGGGCCACGCTCTGTCGTGGCCGGTGCCTACTTGCGGACGTGACGGAGCACGTCCCTCCAAGACGCGGAACCCCTTCCACTGTTCCAAGATTCCACCATTCCATTATTCCTGCATCTTTATCCTGAGGCCTCATTCTTGACAAGGTGGCTGCGGGGGGCGTATAATTTAAAATTATGTCAGTACTAGTCGAGAGAGATCATATTGGGATTTTTGGCAAGATGAACTCGGGCAAGAGCTCTGTGATGAACTTGCTGACTCAGCAGGAGACCTCGATTGTTGATCCGACCCCCGGCACGACAGCCGATACCAAAATTGCTCTTCAAGAGCTTCATGGTATTGGCCCCGTCAAGCTCTTTGATACGGCGGGGCTGGATGAGACTGGCGAGTTGGGCGACAAGAAGCGCCACAAAACATTCAATGATTTAAAAGAGTGTGATCTTGTGCTGCTGGTCATTGATCCTGTTTCGCAGGATCTCCGCGTCGAGGCTGAAGTGATTGAGAAGGCGCGCGAACTGGACAAGCAGATCCTGATTATCTTTAATCACTTCCAAGCGCAGTCCGATTCGGCTGAGGCTGACAAGGCGCTCGACCTGTTGCGTTTCTATAAAAAAATCCACCTTCGCGCGAACGATATCGCCTGTCGTGCCGAGCTGATCGAGTTCATCCTGAAGCATTATGCACCGAAGCAGGACAAGACAGAGCTGTTGCCCTTTGTTCAAAAGGATGAGTATTATGTGCTGATCATTCCGATGGATGTAGAAACGCCTCCTGGGCGTTACTTGCGTCCTCAAGCCATGGTTGAAGAGTATATTACGCGGCAGTGGGCCTATCCGGTTTCGTTTCGTTTGGATTTGGGTAAAGCCCGTGGGACACGGGAGCAGGCGGCGGAAGAGAAACGTCGTTTTGATAGCTTTCTGAATAATTTCCAGAAGCGTCCTCTGACGATGATCACGGACTCGCAAGCCATGGATATCATGAAAGACTGGTGTCCGAAGGATATCGCGTTGACCACCTTCTCCATTGTGATGATCAACTATTTCAGCCGGGGACGCCTAAATGATTTTGCTACAGGGGTGAAGGCTCTCGAAGCTTTGAAGTCCGGGGACAAGGTGCTCATTGTCGAAGCGTGCAACCACTCACGTATTGGCGAAGATATTGGCACGGTGCAACTGCCGAAACATTTTGCAAAGCGATACCCCGGGGTGATCATTGAGCACAACTTCGGACGTGAGTTCCAGGATAATCAGCATCTGGAGCAGTACAAGCTGATCATCCACTGTGGTGGGTGTATGATTAGTGCTCAGAAACTCCAAGCTCGCCTACGCGACTTAGAGAGCGTGGGGGTTCCCATCACCAACTACGGGGTTATCCTCGCGTATCTGCAGGGGCCTGAGGCGCTCGAACGCGTTCTCAAGCCCTTTAAACTGCAGACCGCGTGTACGCGCAGCTAGAGGAAAAGTGAGTGTGTGATTACGCCTTGGCAACCGTGACCGTAATGTTTTGTTTGTTGCCACACTTGGGGCACTTCCACTCCAATGTGTAGGGTTCTTTAGCGGTCGGGGTATCAATTTCAAGTTCGGCTTTATAACCGCACTTTGCACACGTGATCATTATTTTCGTTTTCTTCTCACCACTCTCCACGAGGGTTGCACCTGTTGCGACCAGCTTGGGTACAGACTCCTTCGTTTCTTTCTTTCCCTCTTGTTTTTCCGCTTTGGCCACTGCACCATCTTTGGCAATGCAGATAAACGGCACTGCGCAAGCGAGGGTCAGTATGTTACCAATGAACAGACGACGTGAGGTCATTGTTTTACTCCTTGTTTCTGTTGCAGAATCTAGAACTAAACACCGCAACTTGTAATAATATTACGCTTGGACGTATAAATATACAAGTGTATTTTAATGAAAAGCGTTTTCCAGGAGATTTTCTGTCTCTGCTCGCCAAGCGGGATCAAGGGTCACAAGGTTATCAATTTTGATGAAAAGGCGTCGTGCGACGTGTTTCTTTTGATCGAGCGGTGAGACGAGGCGATCCAGCCAGTGGGACGGCAAACGGCGTATCACAACGATCAGGCTTTCCACGAAGTCGAGCGGGATTTCCTCATTGATTGTTAGCACAAACTGCCACAGGATATGGGGTTCTTCTGCCACGCACTTCTTGATGGTCTCGCCAATCTTCGGGAAGTTCTCATACGAAAAATCAAAATACAACGTTGTGCGATTTTTCTCTTCTGTCCTTCCGGCCTTCCGTCCGGTTGTCCTCCCTCGCGGGTTGAACAACCCTTCCAACCGCTTGCCGACAAAACGCGGGGTCGGCGAATCAAAACCTCCGAGGAGTTCAGCGGCCTGTTGTTCAATGAGTGCTAATTGGGCAGAGGTCAGGGTGTCGGTTGAGAGTACGCGATACGGCGGGAGAGCTTGGGCTCGTAAGCCCAGTTCTTTCGCGCGATCACGTAACTCTGTTCCTGGAAGCAGAAGAGTCGGGAGGAATTGGGGATGAATCGCGTCGCCAAAGCGTGCCAACCAGTTGAGCGATCGTTCGACATCTTGGGCGTCCTGAGCCGGCAGGGCATACATGAAATCAACGGTGGGTTTGATATGATGACGGAGCAGGGCGTCAATGCCGCGCCAGACCTTCTGTTCGTTTAGTGGACGATGGATAATGCGGAGGACCTTTGGATCTGTACTTTGGACACCGACTTCTGCCTCGGTAATATTGGCTTGCGCCATCATTTTCGCCTGCTCGTCAGTAAGGGTGTCTGCCCGAATCTCCACAAAGAAGGCGATTTTCTTGTCGCGATTGACACGGATCATCATCTTCAACATCGCCTCAAAATGGGGATGGGCGTTGAAGGTGGGGTCCACGAGTCGAATCTCCTTTGCGCCTCGCTTCCGCAGGATGCGGATACGTTTTGCCACATCTTCGGGTTCGAGGCAGGTTGTGGCACTCCGTCTGAGATTATAGCAACAAAATGCGCACTTCATGGGACAGCCACGGTTAGTCTCGAGGTAGGCCATGCCAAAGGCGTCTGGCTGGTTGATCGGATGGTCAGGGGCGGGCAGGGCATCCGCAAGACGAAGTGGCTTGGCCTCGGAAGCACGATAGAGGCGTGCGAGACGTCTCTTGTTACGTGAGGAGGGTGGTGAGACGCGGAGGGTTCTTACTATCTCGGGAAAGAGGGGTTCGCCCTCACCGATACAGAGGGCATCTGCAAGTGGGAGGCGCAGGAGCGGGTGTTGTTCGGCGATCTCGGGACCGCCGAGAACAACCTTGAGATGGGGAAGCTCCCGGCGTGCACGTTTCAGGAGATGGAGGGTCCGTTCGATGTTCCAGAGGGTGCAGGTGGCTGCAATCACCTCTGGCTGCATGTGGACGATGACATTCAAAAGCGTCTGATCGCTCCCTGTCTCCTGTTCAGGCGGTGTGGGGAGGATTGTCCAATGGGGTCCCTCTGAGGAGCGCTCCAACGCCGCAGTCAGACAGGCAGCGGCCAACATGGTATTCTCGCCAGGGGATGACATGTCATGGTCCAAGCGAGGCAACTGGAGAAAGAGCAGGTTCATAATCTGTTTAGAATAGCAGGTTGGCACGCATTTGGCGAGTCGGGAGAGCTGAGAATGATGCCCGAGCATGCTACCCAATAATGGGCAGCGGCGGTAACGTTACTGCCCTAGGGCATTATTGCCATGGTATTCCGCTAGCGCCGTGCACCAGGCATTCATCTGGAGGCAGGCCTCACGGGATAGGGGCTGTTTCTGGCCGGTGAAAGCATGACAGGAGAGGATCAGGAGGCGGCCTTGCGCACACAGGTCGAAGTAGGCACCGCTCGGTTTATAGAGTGGAGGAAAGCCCTCGTGCTTCAGCACAATGACACTTCCGCCTTCTTCGATTGCACAGGCAACCATTTCTTTCTCTCCAGGTGAGATGAAAGGGGAGATCAAGACGCCCCCTTGATGGAGGGTCTCTCGCAGGAGCACTTTTTGAGCCTCGATCTCTTCGACTGTGGCGGAACGTGATACGCGCACCGCTCGGCGAAGCGGCTTGTCGAGGAGGAATGGATTGCCGAAGCCCTTCCAGGGCAGATCTTTTGGCAACCGGGGTGAGGAAAGATGGTCTAGGCGTGTAAATAGGTCTGGATGCGCTCTTTTGAGGCAAAAACGCCGTGGATTGTCTCGAATATAGGCGCTGTACGCTTTGATGCTTTTGACATCGAGTGAAACCAAGTCATGAAAGCCCTCCTGAAAGACAGAGAGATTAGGGTCTTGGCTCGTGCGACGCAACGCGGAGGTGATGCCACTCTTGAAGCCGCGTATGATGGCGCTCAAGGAGCGAGGAAGTTTTTCTTTCGCAAAGAGGATGCCGTGTAGATGGTCAGGCATCACACAGAGCTCCTGTGCTTCAATCTGCGGTGTGAAGCTGGGTATTGCCTTCCAAGCTTCTCTCACGCAATATCCCTCGGGAGAGAGTTGAACTGCGTTATCTTTACACAGCCCGAAAAGGGCACGGCGTGGCGCTGTTACAAGCGTGATCATGGTGAAGCCCGTGCCGGTGTAGTCATGCCAAGGTGCCCGGATGCCGGCTTTCTTGTAGGGGGGCATGGGGCGCCTTTCTCTTATGCTGGCCAATAATGGCCAGCGGCAGTAACGCCAGCGGCAGTAACGTTACTGCCACAGGGCATTATTGCCCTGTATTACAGGCCTTGGCCGCAGCACTTCTTGTACTTCTTGCCGCTGCCGCAGGGGCAGGCATCGTTACGCCCGATACTGCGCATATCATTCTTGAATTGAGGTGTTGACTGGCGGGGCTTGTCGCTCATGTGCTCCAGCATGGCATCAAAGTTTGCCACAGCAGACTGTGGGACGTCTGCCGAGACTTGGCGTTGGTGTGGCTCGGCGGGAGGTTGTTCGCCGCCGGCCAGCATGTTCATGTCGGCATGCGTGGTCTGGATGCGCACGGGCGATTGAGCCATCATGCGTTGGTAGTTCTGGACGGTGGTGGCGCGGAAGACTGAGGTTGCGACCTCGGTCTTGATCTGCGTCATCAGGGCTTCAAACATACCGAAAGCCTCTCGCTTGTATTCGACGAGGGGATCACGCTGGCCGTAGGCACGAAGGTTCACGCCATGGCGAAGTTCGTCCATCGCTCGCAAATAGTCTTGCCACTGCTGGTCAATGCAACTGAGGAAGACGCCGCGCTCCATAAAGGGTAACACGCGCTGGTCTTCGAGCGTACATTTCAATTCGTAGGCCTCGGCGACGCGATCATAGATCAGCTCGGCAGCCTTCTCTGGCTCACCCTTGAAGGGGAGGGTCTCCTGTAAGGTCAGGGGAATCGGGAAGGTATCGGTGACCCACTCGACCAAGTCTGCCGGTTGAGAATCCTTGGCAGTCATGAGATATTTTTCGCACTGGGTCAGGATGAGGTCGTTGAAAACATCCAAAATATGCTCGTGTGCGCTCTCGGACATGAGAACTTGGCCACGCAGTTCGTAGACCACGGAGCGCTGCTTGTTCATGACATCATCATACTCGAGTGTACGCTTACGGATGGCGTAGTTCTGCTGTTCGACACGGCGCTGTGCAGTTTCCACAGAGCGGTTCAGCCACTTGTGCTCAAGAGCCTCCCCTTCTTCCATGCCGAGACGTGTCATGATGCTGGCAATTTTGTCGGAACCGAAGAGGCGCATCAGCGGATCTTCGAGAGAGATGTAGAACTGGGAGGAGCCTGGGTCGCCCTGACGACCGCAACGGCCACGCAACTGACGGTCAATACGGCGTGACTCATGGCGCTCTGAACCGATGACGTGAAGACCACAAGGCTTCTCCAGCAGCATTTCGCGAAGGGTGTCTTTTCCGCCGTCGTAAAGGTCGGCCAACTTGAGTTGGGACTTAATCGTTGTTTCAGGCACCCAGACCACGCCGGCCCCGAGCTTAATGTCTGTTCCGCGACCTGCCATGTTCGTTGCAATGGTAACGGCGCCAGGTTGTCCGGCGAGGGAGACGATTTCGGCTTCACGTGCATGATTCTTTGCGTTCAACACGTTGTGCGGAATCTTGGCGAGGCGGAGCAGGCGGCTCAACACCTCGGAGGTCTCAACCGTGACCGTACCGAGCAAGACGGGCTGTCCTTTGCTGTGGCGCTTGATGACCTCATCAACAAGGGCTTTGTATTTCTCACGCTGCGATTTGTAAATCTGATCATTGGTGTCCACGCGACGCACGGGGCGATTCGTCGGGATGACCATGACATCGAGTTTATAAATATCATGAAATTCCGAGGCTTCTGTCTCGGCGGTACCCGTCATGCCTGCGAGTTTCTCATAGAGGCGGAAATAGTTTTGGATGGTGATGGTGGCAAGGGTTTGGGTTTCGCGTTCGATTTCGACACCCTCTTTGGCCTCGACCGCCTGATGCAGACCATCACTCCAGCGACGGCCTGGAAGGACGCGCCCTGTGAATTCATCCACGATATAGACGTGGTTTTCTTGAACGACGTAATCAACATCGTTTTCGTAAAGGCAGTAGGCGCGGAGGAGTTGGTCTACGTTGTGAACACGTTCGCTGCGAGTCATGAAGTCGGACTGAATCTGCTGGCGGCGTTTGGCGCGTTCGTCACCCGAGAGCGACGCATCGCCATCCAAAATGGAGAGGGCGCTGACGAGGTCTGGCATCACGAACATTTCAGGATCCGCAGGGGAGATCGTCTCATTGCCTCTGTCAGTCAGGGAGACCTCGCGTGTGCGTTCGTCAATAGTGAAGAGGAGCTCCTCGCGCAATTCGCGGCCTAGCTCCTTGCGCATCTCGGTCATCATCATGCTCTCGACCTGTTCGTGTAACTTGCGGATAGAAGGCTCTTCCATCAAGTGCAGGAACTGCTTATGCTTGGGCATGCCATGATAGATTTGATACATCTTATACATGGCGGTCTCATTGTCCTTAGCCTCAATGGCTTGCTTGGCCTCTTCAGCGAAGCCGTTGCAAATTTCCATTTGACGCCGGACAAGACGTTCAACACGTGGTTTTAATTCGATATACTGGGCGGTTGAAGAGTGTGCGGCTGGGCCCGAGATGATGAGAGGGGTTCGGGCTTCATCAATCAGGATGCTGTCCACCTCGTCAACGATTGCATAGAAGTGTCCACGTTGCACCACCTGCTGGGGTTCGACAGCCATGCCATTGTCACGCAGGTAGTCGAAGCCGAACTCGCTGTTGGTGCCGTATGTGATGTCACAGGAATACTGTTGGCGACGTTCAGCAGGCGTCATGTGGTTCTGGATGCATCCGACGGTGAGTCCGAGGTACTCGTAGATGTGGCCCATCCACTGGGCATCGCGGCGTGCGAGATAGTCATTGACCGTCACGAGGCGAACATTTTTTCCAGAAAGGGCATTGAGGTAGAGCGGAAGCGTTGCGGAGAGGGTCTTTCCTTCACCCGTCTGCATCTCCGCAATTTTACCTTTGTGGAGTGCGTAACCGCCGATGAGCTGGACATCGAAGGGGATCATGTCCCAGGCCAGTTCATGATCGCAGACGGTCCGAGTCGTTCCACAGAGGCGACGGCAGGCATTCTTCACAGTTGCGAAGGCTTCCGGCATGATGGAATCAAGGGACTCACCCTTCGCGACACGCTGCTTGAACTCCAGGGTCTTCGCCTTGAGCTCACTTTCCGGCAAGGACTGATAGGATAGCTCCAGTTGGTTGATCTTGTCGATGATAGGCTTTAATTGCTTGATCTGGCGTTCATTCTTGCTGCCGAAGATGGCTTTGAGTAGAAAATTCATGAAGAGTCCTTGCTTCGCGTCTTATAGAAACTGATGTGTTGTAATTAAGGTCAGGGTGGAAAAGGCTAATCGTCTTCGATTTCAACGATCTTGCCATCGAATAGTTTGAGAGCTTGTTTGAGAGCTGGATCATCGAGGGAGAAGGACGCCCCTTTGGAAGGTGTTGGTTGAGGAGGGGGTTCAGCTGTGCGAATGGCGTGGAGCCGTTCGAGTATGCGTTCAAGCGAGACGGTCTGGACGATACGGGCACAACGAATGAGCGTCATCTCGATCAGCGTCCGGACAGAGAGTGCAAAACGTAGACGGCCCTCCATCTCTGCGAGTTGATCAGCGACTTGCATCACGCGTCCCGCATCTGCAAGTTGAGCTTGCTCCATAAGGGTTTTGAGTTGCTCAGGCGTCGCATCCAAGTTCTTCATGGTTTCAGCACCCACATACTGGCAGACGAGCAGGTTGCGGAAATGTTCCATGAGTTCCACGGTGAGTCGGCGCATGTCCTTGCCCGCGCTGTCAAAGGCACTCACAAGTCTGAGGATCTCTGCCATGTCGGCTTTGAGGACGGCTGTGGCGAGCCCTTCGAGTGAACGGCGTGAGACAAGTCCAAAGACGGCAAGCACGTCATCTTCGGTCAGGGCGTCCCCTTTGAAGGAGATCAGTTGATCGAGTGACGAGAGCGCATCGCGCATGCCGCCTTCAGCGCCACGCGCCACGGCGAGCAGCGCATCTTCATCAATGGTGATGCGCTCATAATTGCAGATCGTCCGGAGGCGTTCGACAATGAGCGGTGTTTGGATGCGACGGAGGTCAAAGCGCTGGCAACGCGAGATGATCGTCGGCAACACCTTGTCGCCTTCGGTGGTGGCGAAGATGAACTTCACATGCGGTGGCGGTTCCTCCAGCGTCTTCAGGAGCGCATTGAAGGCTGCCGTCGAGAGCATGTGGACTTCGTCAATGATGAAGATCTTGAACTTGGCACGTGCCGGGGCGAATTGAACTTGATCGCGAAGGTCGCGAACCTGATCCACGCCATTGTTGGACGCACCATCGATTTCGATCACATCCAAGGCGTTACCGGCCGTGATCTCCTTGCAAAGGGAGCACTCGCAACAGGGGGTGGGGGTCGGCCCGTTCTCGCAATTTAAAGCCTTTGCGAAGATACGGGCCAAAGAGGTTTTGCCGATCCCGCGGGGACCGACAAACAGGTACGCATGAGCGATGCGACTGACTTCAATCGCATTCTTCAGCGTGCGGGTCACATGTTCCTGCCCCACGACGTCCTCAAAGTGCTGAGGACGCCATTTTCGTGCGAGTACTTCGTAAGCCATTAGAAACGTCCCATGGCAGCGAACTTGTCATAGCGCTGCTGCAGCAACGTGTCGAGGTTGATCTTCTTCAGTACAGCGAGGTTTTCGAGGACAGCCTTCTTGACTGCCGCAACCGCCTTTGCTGCATCCGTATGGGCCCCACCCTTGGGTTCGGGGATGATGTCATCAATGATGCCGAGGCTCTTCAGTGAACCCGCGGTGATCTTCAGTGTCTCTGCTGCCAGGGCGGCCTTGGTGCCGTCGCGCCAGAGAATCGAAGCGCAACCTTCAGGGGAGATGACCGAGTAGACCGCGTTCTGGAGCATGAGGATCCGGTCGCCGACCGCGATACCCAAAGCGCCACCGCTACCGCCTTCACCTGTGACCACGATGACCATCTGGGTCTTTAAGGTCGCCATAAATTCGAGGTTATGAGCGATGGCTTCAGCCTGTCCGCGTGCCTCTGCTTCGCAACCAGGATAGGCTCCGGGGGTGTCCACGAGAGATACGACAGGCAGATGATACTTTTCTGCCAACTTCATGAGACGCTTGGCTTTGCGATAGCCTTCCGGGCTTGCCATACCAAAGTTTGCCTCAATGTTCTCCTCGATTCCACGGCCCTTGCGGTGGCCGAGGAGCATTACTTTTTCGCCGCCAATCGTGGCAAAGCCGCCGATGAGGCTGCGGTCATCGCCGAAGAGACGATCGCCGTGCAATTCAACGAAATCATCGCACATGAACTTAATATAGTCCCCAATGTTGGGGCGCTCCGCATGACGGGCGATCTGGACAATGTCCCAGGCGGTCTGTTTAACTTCCGGTACGGTTTCCTGTTGTTCAACTGTTTTCTTAGCCATGATGAAATTCCTTTTTTGTTGATCTAAGCGATCGATTAACAAGCGCCACTTGCATAGCGGAGGATCTTTGCGAGGAAAGCCTTCATCTCCTTGCGCGGGATGATGACATCAATAAACCCATGGGACTGGGTGTACTCCGCTGTTTGGAAATCATCGGGAAGCTTCTGCTTGATCGTCTGCTCGATGACGCGGCGACCGGCAAAGCCGATGAGCGCCTTAGGTTCCGCGATGTTGAGGTCACCGACCATGGCGTAGCTTGCTGACACGCCACCTGTGGTGGGGTCGGTCAAGATCGAAATATAGGGAAGGCCAGCCTCTTTGAGGCGAGCGGTCGCGGCGCACGTTTTGGCCATCTGCATGAGCGAGACGATGCCTTCGTGCATACGGGCGCCACCCGAGGCGCTGATGATGATCAAGGGGCGGCGAAGCTTTAGAGCCTCCTCTGCCGCGAGCAGGATACGTTCGCCGGTGCCGCTTCCCAAGCTGCCCCCGAGGAATTTGAAATCCATGACTCCGAGAACCACGGGCATCTTATCGATGGTTGCCGTGCCCGTGAGAACAGCTTCGCCGATACCGGTCTTTTCAACCGTGGCTTTAGCCTTGTCAGCATAAGCACCTGTTGAATCCTTAAACTTGAGGGGATCATTGGGCCCGACCTGAGCATTCAGCTCTTTAAAACTGCCGGTGTCTGTGAGCAAGGCAACGCGCTCACGGCAGCCCATTCGATCGTGATAATTGCAGCGAGGACAGACTTTGTCGGTGGCTTTCCACTCAGCCTTCTCTACATAAGCCTTGCACGAAGGACAGACCGTCCAGACTGCTTCAGTGGGTACTCGCAGGGGGGCTTCTGCCGCTTTTTCAAACCATGCCATAATATTTTTCTCCTTAGCTATGCTAGAAGAGCAACGTCTGCTCCTCCGTAAGGGTTATAATATAGCAGAAACCGACCATCCCTGACAAGTATTGGGCTAACTCTTTTTAGAAATTGATGCGCTCCTCTTCGATCACGAGGGGCTTGTTCTTGACTTGGGTCCAGATGGCGCCGATATATTCGCCAATAATGCCGATAAATATGAGTTGAACAGACGAGAAGAAGAAGACGCCAATGACCAACGGGGCAAGTCCGACATTGAATTGATCCCAATAGAGCAACTTGTAGATGAAATAGATCAGTGCTGCGATCATGCTCAGCCCAGCCACGACAAACCCCATGAAGGCTGCCAGCCGCAAGGGCAGCTTCGTATGATTGACAAACCCAGTCATGGCCATGTCATAGAGGGTGAAAAAGTTGTTCTTAGTCTTTCCATGTTTGC
>CAYWNP010000070.1:0-14180 GCA_964459675.1 uncultured Akkermansia sp.
CGAGAAGCAGATGGGGCGGATGCACCCGACCCCGAGCCCGACCTGGGAGTCCTACCAATTCCGGGACACGGTCGAGCCGGATGACGCCTCGACCCTGGTCAAGCAGGCTGAGATCATCAACCTCACGGACAAGCTGGCGGCGGACGGGACGCTCGCCTGCGAGCTGCCGGCTGGAGACTGGACGGTCATCTACTTCGGCATGGTTACGACCGGCAAGCAGAACCGGCCCGCCCCGCCAGAGGCTACCGGGCTGGAAGTGGACAAGATGAGCCAGAAACTGATTGCTTACCACTTCGACTCCATGTTCGGAAAGCTGCTCAAAGAGATCACGCCGGAAGAGAAGAAAGCGTGGAAGGGCGTGACCATCGACAGTTATGAAGTGGGCGCGCAGAACTGGACCGACGGATTCGAGATTGATTTCAAACAGCGTGCCGGCTATGATCCGATCAAATACCTGCCCGTGATGACCGGCAGGGTGATCGACAGCGCCAAGGCGTCGGATCAGTTCCTCTGGGATCTGCGCCGGACCGTGGCCGATATGATTGCCGAATATTATGTCGCCGGTCTCGGCGAGGTGGCGCATAAGCACGGGCTGACCACCTGGTGCGAGAACTACGGCCACTGGGGATTCCCGGGCGATTTCACGATCTATGGCCGCTATTCTGATGAGATCGGCGGCGAGTTCTGGAGCAACGTCGATCTGGGCAATGTCGAATGCCGGGCGGCGAGTTCCACGGCGCATATTTATGGCCGGAAGCGCGTTTACGCCGAGGCCTTCACCAGCGGACTGGATCTCGGGCATCATCCTTATCTCGTCAAACGGCGCGGCGAGGAAATGTTCTGTGAAGGGATCAACCACTTTGTCCTGCATGTGGTGGCGCATCAGCCCCGGGATGGGGTGCCGGGCAAGAACCCGGGTTTCGGCACGGCGTTCCACCGGAATACCCCGTGGTTCAACGCGTGCCGCGACTGGGTACGCTACCTGCAGCGTGTGCACTTCATGCTGCAGCAGGGGAATCCGGTAGCGGACGTGGCGGTGTACATCGGTGACTTTGCGCCGCAGATGACTGGTCCGGCCAATCCGGTGCCGGCCGGCTACGATTACGACTTCATGGGGTCGGATGCGATCCTCAATAACCTAGACGTGAAGAACGGCCAATGGGTGGTCTATGATGAGAAGCAACGGAAGAAGGTTGCCGCCAGCTATGCGCTGCTGGCCATGCCGGAAGCCGGGTATCTCCGGCCCCAGGTGCAGAAACGCCTTGAAGAGTTAAAGAAGGCCGGTGGCAAGGTTGTTCAATCAGCGCCGGTTCCGGTTCAGGCTTTGCAGGCATTGGGTGTCGCGCCGATTCTCTCGGAGGCCACCTGCGGTCTTCGGTGGAAGGCGCGCCAGTTGGACGACGGCATGCTCTTCTTCCTATCCAACTTCGAGACGGCCGGCACGTTTGAGGCCAAGCTGCGGGTGACCGGCAAGGTCCCGGAACTGTTCAACCCGGCAACGGGTGAGATCCGGAAACTCGCGCGCTACAAGGCTGAAAAAGACGGGACGCGGATTTGCATCAATGTAAAAGACGGTTCTGATTCCTTCTTTGTCATATTCCGCGAGAAGCAGAAGATGGCTTCGGTGGTCAAGGTTCAAGCGGACGGCAAGGATGTGGGCCCTGGTGATCTGGCGCTTTACTATGATAAGAAAAACCGATTGACCGCCGAATCCAGGAGCAAGGGGAGCTCTGTTCTCACCATGAGCGACGGGACAACAAAGACGGTGAGTGTTGAGAAGGATTCCGAAAGTCTTTCAATCACTGGGGAATGGACGACGACGAACAAGGACGAGAAGGGCTTTTCGGTGTTCAAAGAAATTGCATTCACTGTCCCGGTTGAGTTCGGTAAGGGACAGAAGGTCGAGCTTGACCTGGGCATGATAGAAGTGATGGCGCAGGTGACATTGAACGGTAGGGAATATGAGACGCTCTGGATGCCGCCGTATGCGCTGGACGTTACGGAAGTCTTGAAGAGCGGTGATAACAAGCTCAAGGTGTTGGTCACCTCGACCTCGCAGGGCAAGCCGAAACTGGGAGCTGTTAAGCTGCAGACGATATCAAAGAGGAATGTGAATTAATGATGATATATTTAGACGCCATACGCAGTAATATGCGAGGAGAGATTATGAACGTGTTGTTTTCAAAAGAGATGATAAAAGGAGCGGTCAAGGCTGCATTCGTGTTTTCGGCGTTGGGGGTTTTGCCGGGATATGCCGCGCCGGCGCTCAAGGATTTCGGGCTGAAGGAGTATGTCTATACCTCGAAAGACCTGCCACGCGTTGAGACCAACTCGTGGAGGCTGGTTTGCCAGTTACCGTATAATGCCCAGTTCACGGCGTGGATCCAGTATTCTGCCGACACCACAGGAAAGGTGATCAGCGTGGATTCCAGCAATCCGCTGGTCAGATCCCAGCAGGCTGTGCAGAACTGTTCAACGGCACAGGGTGTAAATACATGGGAAATGCCCGGCTGGGTGAGCGGCGAGGGGGCAATCTATTCGATTCCTGCCGGCATCAAGGTGCTGAATGTCAAGTATCGCGAGACCGGGTACCCGACTGAAGTAGCCGGGGCGTTCCGCTGCAACGACGAGGATTACAATATTCTCTGGCAGAAGGCGACGAGGACCCTTTACCTCTGCATGCGCGAGCATTACATGGATTGTCCCGACCGGGAACGGAGCGAGTGGCTGGGTGATGCGGTGCTGCAGATGGAGGAGTGTTTCTATGCCTACGACCGCGCCTCGCACCAGATGGCCAAGCGGCTGATCCTGTCCAAGCAGATCAACGGTCTGCCGGGGCAGAATCTCATGGCTCACGGTGAATACGGTGACTGGTGTTATTACCTCTACACCGGAGACCTTGAGACGCTTGCGGCCGTTTACGATAACACCAAGAAATACTTGGCTCAATATCAAATCGGAACCAATGGCTTGCCTGTCCACAGAAGTGAAGGCTGGGACTGGTATGACTGGGGTACGGGATATCAGGACAAGACGGTGCTGCAGGTGGCCGAGTATTACAGCGCCCTTTCGGCCCTCCGGAAAATGGCGCAGGCGGCCGGGCGTCAGGACGACCTGGCTTCCATTGACTCACGGCTTGCCAGTGTTAAGAAGAACTTCGACGCCGCCTTCTGGAAAGCGGATGGCTATAGGTCCGGCGACCGTCTCGATGAGCGGGCCAATGCCATGGCTGTCTGTGCCGGACTTGCCGACCAATCCACGTGGCAGATCATCACAGGCGTGCTCGGGACAAACGGTAACTGCGGACCCTATTTTGAGCGCTGGGTCCTGGAGGCGCTGTGCGTGATGGGCAAGTCTGATCTCGCGCTGATCAGAATGGCCAACCGGTACCGGGGACAGATTGACGCCAGCTTCACCACGCTTTGGGAGTACATGGAGCGCGGGTTTCCCGACAAGGGAGGCACGGATGCGGTGCAGTACCTGACGCTGAACCACGCTTGGAACACTCCCAACACCATTCTTTCAAAATTCATTGCCGGCGTTGCGCCCGACAGTCCGGGGTGGTCTGTTTACCATGTGCTGCCGCAGGAAGCGTTCCTGACGTCGTTGGAAACCAAGGTGCCGACGGTCAAAGGGGATGTGTCGCTCGCCATCCGGAAAACGTCATCGAAGTATTCACTCTCCCTCGTGTCGCCGGCGAACACGCTGGCGACTGTAGGTATTCCGCGCGACGCATTCTCAGCGTTGCGGCGTATCACGGTGAATGGAAAAGTGATATGGGATGGAGCCCATTCGGGTTCTGTCGAAGGGGTGTCCGCGGCTGGCGAAGATGCGCGTCATGTCAAATTCAACGTCAAGCCCGGCACCTGGACGTTCGTGGGATCCGGTGTCCTGAAGACGTCGACTCCAAAACCGCCTGCTGCATCCGGTGTGGCGTCAGGCAGGAAGCTCGACAAGAAGGGGTGGACAACATGCGCGTCTCTGGACGGTAAGACCTTCGGTGCAGGGCCTTGGGCTGGCCGTGCTCTGGTGACGGATGCCAGCTCTGCAAACGCGATCGATGGTGATCACTGGACAGGCTGGCGGACCATGGGACAGGATCAGATCCCCGGTCAGTGGTTTACGGTCGACATACAGAAGCGTCAAAGATTCAACCGGATCGTCATGGACAATGTATGGGCGGTTTATGACAGTCCGGCCGGGTACACGATCCATGTGTCGGATGACGGCCTGAACTGGGGTGAGCCGGTCGCCTCCGGCAAAGGAGAGCGCTGGGGGATTACCACAGCCATGTTTAAGCCGGTGACAGCCAGATACATCAAGATTGAGCAGACCGGACAGGCCAAGCAGTTCTGGTCCATATTCGAACTCGATGTCTATAAGCCATGAGGCTGAGGTCACTAGTGTTGCGCCCTGACAAGGCGCTGGGATGAGCGATCCTTCTGCCTCTGTTTTTTTTGTTATTTTAGTGACATGACAATAGTCCGCGATTGTGCTAATTTATGCCACAATTTCATGAGGCATAAAGGGGGGAAGAAGATGAGAATGTTGTTCTGTTTATTACTGTCTTTGGCGTCGACTGTGTTGACAGCCGAAACGGTTGCGGCGCCTGCGGACATCTATGTGAAGAAGGAATCTTTTTCCGCGACCCTGCTCGCCATGCGCGACCGATACCAGACGTTGCTTAACGCTTTTCCGCTTCGCCTCAGCCCGTGGTCTGCCACTCAGGCCTTGAAAGCCAAGGGTCTCGCTGACGTGTTCTTTCCCGAGCAGGGCGTGGACCTTACAGCCAAAGATGACCAGGGACAGCCGGTCTGGCTGCCGCACACGGAGTGGACGGATAACGTTGCTCATCATTTGCCCGCGCCGGATTCCACCTCGACGTATCTGTTCCGCACGATTACCGTCAAGACGGACACGACTGTCACCGTCGGATTCGGCAGTGATGATGGCATTGAAGTCTGGCTGAACAACAAGAAGCTCCACTCGAATAACGCGAATCGCGGTGTCTTCCTGGATGAGGATAAAGTTCAGTTGGAGCTGAAGGCGGGGGAGAATCGCTTGCTGGTGAAGATATTCAACGGAATCGGTAACAGCGGTTTTAGTTTTAATTCCGGAAGTGTGCCGCCTGTCGATATCTGGCCGATGTTCTTAAAAGATTATCCTGTGCAGGCCGCCTGGTTGAAACGGGACACCGAAAGCCGGCTGACGGATTGGCTCGGTTGCCGAAACAGTGTGGCAGCGGACAAGACCTTGATCAGTTGCGCGCTGGCAGCACTGGGCCAGCAGGGGATGCTTCACCAGACAATGGCGAAGCTTGAGCAGGATAACGTTCCGGCAAATGATTCGCGCTGGCTTGACCTCTACCTCCGCGCCTGTCAGGCACGCGAGGCCACGGAGTTCGCAGGACGGTTCAACGCTGACGCGCTACGCCGGGCCATTGAGGATCTCAGCAGCACGTATAATAGCAAGTATGCCCGCGGACCTGAGTTCCTGAAGCGTCTGGATGTCTTGCAAAAGAGGATCGATGCGCTGCGCCTCTCGCTTGACCGCGGCGAACTGACGGATCTGAACCTTCAGGGCGATCTCCTCACCCTGCAACGCGATGCGCTGCTCGCAAATCCGCTGATGGATTTTGAACGGCTGTTGCTGGTCAAGCGTGACAACCTGGGCCTGCCACAGAACTGGCAGAGCAACACCTCGATCGGACGGCACGGCTACGACGCTCAGATCGCTGTGCTCTCGCCAGTCCGTCCCGAGGGAAAATTGACGCCGCTGTTCAAGCCGCAAGATTCGGCGTTCGTGGGTGACATGGATCTGGATTTCGACGGGACGCGTATGCTCTTTTCCATGCCGGCGAAGGATGCCTGGCAGGTGTGGGAGATCAAGGCCGACGGTTCGGGACTGCGCCAACTGACGCCGGACATTCCGAAAGTGGATAACTTCGACGCCTGCTATCTGCCGGATGGGAAGGTCCTGTTCAACTCGACCATGAATATCCATGGCGTGCCCTGCGTCGGTGGCAGTGACAAGGTTGGCAACCTCTGCCGCATGGATGCCGATGGCAAGAATGTACGGATGCTCTGTTTCGAACAGGATCAGGATTGGTATCCGCGCGTCCTGAGCGATGGCCGCGTCATGTATACCCGGTGGGAGTACTCCGACACGAAGCATTATCACTCCCGTCTGCTGATGAGCATGAACCCGGACGGCACAGGCCAGCTTTCGCTCTATGGTAGCAATTCGTATTGGCCGAACGCGATCTTCTACGCACGTCAGGTTCCCGGTGCGCCCTCGAAGATCATCGCCATCGTTTCCGGCCACCATGGCGTGCCGCGCATGGGTGAACTGGTTCTGTTCGACCTGGCGCGCGGCCGTACCGAGGCCAACGGCGCGGTGCAGCGGATTCCCGGCTACGGCAAGAAGGTCGAGCCCGTCATCGCCGACGGCTTAGTGGAAAACTCCTGGCCGAAATTCCTGCACCCGTATCCGCTGAGTGAAAAATATTTCATCGTTTCCTGCAAGCCTTCGCCGGAGTCGCGTTGGGGCATTTACCTGGTGGATGTCTTTGACAACATGCTCTGCCTCGCCGAAGAAGAGGGGTATGAGCTGTTCGAGCCGATCCCCTTCCGGCCCCGGGTCAAGCCGGCCGTGATCCCAGACCGTGTGCGCCCTGAAATGAAAGAAGGCACGGTCAACCTCAGCGACGTGTATGCCGGCCCTGGACTCAAAGGCGTGCAGAAGGGCACCGTGAAAGCGCTTCGCTTGTACAGCTTCCACTTCGGTTACTGGGGCATCGGCGGCCATGCGAACATCGGGGTGGACGGTTCCTGGGACGGACGCCGCATCATGGGTACCGTGCCGGTCTATGAAGATGGCTCCGCAAACTTCAAGGTGCCAGCCAACACGCCCATCGCGATCCAGCCGCTCAACGAGCGCGGCGAGGCTGTCGCGCTGATGCGTAGCTGGTTTGTGGTGATGCCCGGCGAAAACGCCTCCTGCGTCGGCTGCCATGAGTCTGTCAATTCCAGTCCGCTCATCAAGCCGAGTCTCGCGATGCGCCGCGCGCCGAGCGCGATCACGCCGTGGAACGGACCTGAACGTCCCTTCAGTTTCCGCCGCGAAGTCCAGCCCGTACTCGACAAATCCTGCGTCGGCTGCCACGACGGCACCAAGTCCGGCAGACCTGACTTCCGAGGTAATCGGAAAGGTGACGGAAACTTTGATGCCTCTTACCTTGCGCTGATGCCCTTTGTGCGCCGCCCCGGACCGGAGAGCGATTTTCACGTGCTCACGCCGATGGATTATCACGTCAGCACCAGCGAGCTGTTTCAGATGCTCCGCAAGGGCCATCACAACGTCGCGCTTGAAGCGGAGGCCTGGTCCCGGCTGACGACATGGGTCGACCTCAACGTGCCGTGCCACGGCACCTGGGGCGAGCATCGTGGCTCACCCATGGGCGAGCCCGATACGTTGCGCAACGAATATCGCAAACTGTACGCCAATACCACGGACAACCCGGAGACCTATCCGACGCCCGAGCCGGCGCCGGTCACGTTTGTCAAGCCTGCCCCTGCCGTGCCTCGTCATGCGCCCGCTGTGACCGCCGACGGCTGGCCGTTTGACACGGCCGAGGCCCAGCGTCGTCAAGCCGCGGCCGGCCTGCCGAAGGAGCTGCAACTTGCGTGCGGCACGAACAGTAACGTGAAACTGGATTTTGTGCTGATTCCCGCAGGCGAATTTGTGCTCGGTAATGCCACTGGCGCCGATGATGAGTATCCGCCGACGCGCGTCCGGATTACGAAACCCTTCTATATGTCGCGCAAGGAGATCTCCAACGCCCAGTTTCGTGAATTCGATGGTGCGCATGATAGTCGCACGATCGACATCTATGCCAAGGATCATACGGGGGCCGGACCCTCGGTGAACCAACCTGAGCAGCCTGCCGTGCGTGTAAGTTGGATGGAAGCCGTGGCCTTTTGCGACTGGGTTGGCAGCACGACTGGCCAGCGGTGCGCCCTGCCGACGGAGGCGCAGTGGGAGTACGCCTGCCGTGCCGGCACAACGACATCGCTCTGGTTCGGTGATTTGACCGCTAACTTCGCCCCGTTTGCAAATCTTGCCGATGCGAATCTCCGTCATGGAATGAATACCGTGCGGCCGTGGATTCCGGCCATCGAAGAAGTCAATGACGGTGCGGCGATTCCCCAAAACGTAGCCGCGTATCAGCCGAATCCGTGGGGACTTTACAACATGCACGGCAATGCCGCAGAATGGACGCGTTCCCTGTGTCAGCCGTATCCGTACCGCGATGACGACGGACGTAATGCCATCACGGGAAAGCAGATGGGCCAGCGCAGTGTGCGCGGCGGCTCGTTCTGGGACCGTCCGTACCGTGCCACCTCTTCGGCCAGACGCAGCTACGAACCGTGGCAGCGCGTCTTCGATGTTGGCTTCCGGATCATCCTCGAGCCTGATGCCGCAACTGCCGAGAAACAGAAATAAGATGAGATAGGCGGATGAAGTTATAGGCATTGAAGTTAGAAAAGGAAATTGAAAACAGAATGAATAGACGAACAAAGTGGATGATGCCTGCGGTTGCACTGGCGGGATTGATCCCGTTGTACAAATAGGAGGAAATGGTAATGCGTTTAAGAAATTATTGGGTTGTTGCATGGATGGTGCTGGGTTCTCCGGTTAGGCTTCCTGCCGCTGAGAATCTGCAAATGGCCTCACTTCCCCAGGAGGCCTGGAAGGTCGACGTGTTGAAACAGCCGATCCGCTCGTTTTGTATTGACTTCAATTGGCGGATCAAGGGGAACGAGCAGTCTTTTGCGGAGCCGGGGCACTGGGCGGATGCTGACCCTGCGGAGCAGGTCAAATGGTGCAAGGAGGCCGGTGTCACGTGCATCCAGACCTTTATCCTCTCCTCCAACGGTCGTGCCTGGTACAAGGGCGGCCCTGTGCTGGAGCAGCCCGGCCTTAAGCATGACTTTACGACGGAGGTTGTCAGGCAAGGCCACCGGGAGAAGATGCTGGTGATGGGGTATTACACCATCGGTGCGAACAGTCTGTGGGGGGAACTCCATCCTGACCAGAGTTACGGAACGCCCTCCTGGATGCACATTCCTTTTACCACCGACTATATTGACTATCTCTGCAAATCGGTCGAGGATGCACTTGTCAGGACCGGAGTGGACGGTTTCATGCTGGACTGGATGATCAACACCAGCGGCAAATGGCTGGAGTGTGAAAAGAAGATGTATCAGGAACTGATGGGCATGCCGTTCCCGGGAGCGGACAAGATTACGCCCGCCGACCAGGAGAAGTTCGATGAACTCGCGGTCAGGCGCTGCTGGACGCGCATCCGCGATGTCGCCCGCAGGGTCAAGCCCGACTGCATCCTCTGGCCCAACGGACTGAACCACTTGAAGCTGGAGGGGGTGGATTGGCTGTTGAACGAAGGGCCGGATGTCGAGACGACAGAGGCGGCCCGCCTGAAGCTGAATGGCCGCCCGGTCCGTCTGATCCAGAATCAAGTGGGCTGGCAAAGTCACGATGCCCGAAAGGTGTTCTGCAACCCGGTTCATCGCGCCAGGGACTTTTACGGTTTTGCCGCGCCGTATGACAATGGGCTCCCGCTGCCGGTGACGGAGTATCTCAGCAAGCCGGTGGAGGCGTTCAAGGCGGTAGACAAGATGACTATCAACGACCGCAATATCGCGGCACTCATCCGTTTCTATCTGGACAAGCCGGTGGACCCGCCACCGCCCTGGCCTGAGGAGCTGCGTTGTGAGTATCTTGAAAGACCCTTGGGGATTGACATGCTCAGGCCGCGCCTGAGTTGGAAGGTCGTGATCAGTGATCAGTCTGCGCAATCCCTGGGTCCTGTGTCCGGGGTCCTGAGTCCAGACAAAGCCCCCCGCGGCATCAAACAGGCGGCGTATCAGGTGCTGGTGGCCTCGAGCCGTCAGTTGCTGAAGAGTGACACGGGTGACCTCTGGGACAGCGGCAAGGTCGAGAGCGATCAGAGCGTCAACGTGGAGTACGCGGGCAAACCCTTGTCATCCGGTATGCAGTGCTTTTGGAAAGTGCGGGTCTGGACTTCAAGAACAGAGGGCGGAGATTCCTCCTTCGCCCTCCGGGCTACAGCGGACAGACAGAGGTCGGAGGTTCGGCAGAGTGACTGGTCCGGGATTGCACATTGGACGATGGGCATGCTGGAGCTGGCAGGTTGGGGATCGGCAACGTGGATCAAGTCGGATCTTGAGCTCTTCGATTACCAGAAAGAGCTGAAGAAAATGCCCGACATTCTGAAGGAGAAATCGTGGCCCATGTGGGAACGCTGCGACAGGATACGCGAGATGACGTCCGTTGCCAAAGAGGCTCCGGCGGTCTGGTTGCGAAAGGCTTTCTCTGGAACGGGCAAGCCTATCAAACGTGCTGTTGCGCAGATATCCGGGCTTGGCTTCTACGAGCTGTATTTCAACGGGAAGCGCGCGGACGACCACTACCTCAACGTTGCGCCTTATGACTTTGGCAAGGCCCTGCCGTACCAGGTCCAGGATGTTACGCACTTCATTTCGAAAGGCGACAATGTTGTCGGGGTCATTCTTGGCAACGGACATTTCAATCCGGTTATTCCATGCGCCCTGCGTGAGTATACGGCAGATTACATTGACACACCGCGGATGCTCTTCAATCTTCGCATCGAGTACGCAGACGGTTCGGTGCAGCACGTGGTTTCCGATCCTACCTGGAAGTTCACAACGGGCGGTCCACTACGTTTCAACTCCTTACGTTCCGGAGAGATCTATGATGCGCGGATGGAGCTTGGCGACTGGTCGTCAACCGGCTACACGGCGGAGGGATGGAAGGATGCCCTGGCCGCGGAACCCCCGGCAGGAAAATTGGTTAATCAGAACCTGCCACCTGTGCGGAGGATAGCTGAAATACCGGCGGTGTCGGTCACGAAAGTCGATGGTAAGGCGCATTCGGTTGCATGCACAAGATTGGCCGAGATTCCGCAGGCCAAAGATGGCGCCGGATACAGGTTCGATATCGGCGTGGAAGCTACTGGATGGGCACGTCTGAAAATGAGGGGTAACCCCGGACAGAAGATTTTGATCAGATATCCCGGCTCCAACGTTCATACGCTGGGTCCTTATCAGGAGTGCCTGTACATCTGCAAGGGCGGCGGAGAGGAAATATATGAGCCCAGGTTCGCCTTCAACGGCTACAGGTATGTGGATGTGTTCGGGCTGGATTACGAGCCCAAGGTCGCAGACGTGGTCGGACACCTTGTCGTTTCTGATTTGCGTACCACGGGGCGCTTCTCCTGTTCGAATCCCGAGTTGAACCGGATTCACGAGGTGGTCCTGCGGACGATCCTGAACTACAACATCCAGATGCCGATGGATCCGGTCAGGGAGAAGTCGTGTTGGACACAGGATGTCCAGAGCAATTTCAAGGCGACGGCCTGTAATTTTGATGTCAGTCGGATTTATGCCAAGTGGCAGGAGGATTTCATCAGGTCGGTTCAGGCGGACGGCTTTGTCCCCACTGTGGTTCCAAGCTGTTTCGACGGGCCTGAAATCAACGGTCCCTGGTGGGGAGGGATGATCGTCTTTAATCCGTGGCAACTCTACAACTTCTACGGCGACCGGCGTATCCTGGAGCGCAGTTACGAACCCATGAAGCATTATATGCGCTACCTCGATTCCATCGCCACAAACAATATCGTCTCCTGGGGGTTGGGTGACTGGATGGATATTACTGCAGCAGGTAAGCATTCCAAGACCTGTCGTCCGCAAAATACCACGGTGCCATTCACGTCGACCTGCGCCTACATGATGTACACGGATATCTTGCGCCAGACGGCGCTGCTTCTTAATAAATCAGATGAAGCTGCTGGCTTTGCTTCAAGAGTCACTGAGATACGCGCGGCGATCAACAGCCGCTTTTTCAACCCGGCCACAGGAGTTTATGACAAAGGCTCTCAAACGGGGTATACGTTGGCCCTGTTGCTGGATGTGCCTGCAAAATCGGACAGGATGCGCGTGACGGAGAACCTCAGGGCGCAGATCGTCAGTGACAATTATCATATTACCGCCGGGTTTGTTGGAATTCCGTTTCTGCTGACCTATCTAACGGAACATGGCATGGGCGATCTCGCATGGAAGATCGCCACCAATCCTACTTATCCGGGCTGGTTTGATATGATCTTCACACTCAATAACAGCGTGCTCAAGGAAGACTGGGCCGGCAAACTGGTGCAGATGCCGTCGTTGGCCGCATCGATCGGCGAATGGTTCTACCGTAGCCTCGGCGGTATCAGGCCTGATGCTCCAGGTTTCAAGGCGATCATCATCCAGCCGTATACAGAGACACTCGACTGGGTGAAGTGTCAATACGAGAGTCCATACGGCACGATTCGCAGCGACTGGCAGAAGAAGGATGGAAAGCTTACGATGGAAGTCACAATTCCCGCCAACACCACGGCGACTTTGTATGTGCCGGCGAAGGTTCCGGCTGCTGTGACAGAAAGCGGGAGTTGTATCGACAAGGTTAAAGGCGTGACGTTCCTGCGCATGGAAAGCAACACGGCGGTGTATACCGTGGGTTCGGGAAACTACCGGTTCCAGTCTGCGCTTCCAGAAACCATCAAGTGAGCATCTATGAACCGACGTGAATTTATCAAAACGGCCGCAGGCGCATCGCTGGCCTGCGCGGCAGGCGGGTACGCCGGCGCCGCTGAACCTGCACCGCCCGACCTGGGAGCGCTTTTCGAAGCCAGTAGCCCCGAGGTGCTCGCGCTGACCCAGCGAGTCTTTGACAAATGCGTTTTGGAAAGGCTCCGGGAGCCGGCGGAGCCGTTGCGACACACCTGGATTCAGGCGGGCGGATCCTACTACAAAGGGCAGTGGATTTGGGACACCATGTTCGTGGTCGACCTGCTGAGCATCCTGCCGGACAAGAAAAAAGTTATTCGCGACATCTTTCAGAACTACTGGGATTTCCAGGAGCGCTGGAACAAGACCGCACCCGAACATGCACGGGACATGATCACGGTGGCGATCAAGACCGCGCCGCAGGAGGTGCGGCAGTTCTCGCAGATCCCGATCTTGGCCTGGGGCGTGGAACGGGTCTATCGGCGTAACGGCGACAAAGAGCTGCTCAAGCAGTGCCTCGGCCCGATCGAGCGGTTCCACGACTGGTACTGGCGCGAGCGCGACCTGCATGACAACGGGCTGATCACCCTTGGTGCCTACACAGGTCAGTGCCAGCACGCGAAATGGGAGACGTTCGATTACGAGTGCAACATGGACGGCATGGCCATGACCGTCCATCCCAAACGCAAAGGCCCTAACGAAGGAGCCTGGTATGCCGACATCTGTGCGCCGGGAAACACCGCCTATCTGATCATGGGCGAGCAAAGCCTCGCCCGCCTGGCGGAGATCGTTGGCGACAAGGAAATGGCCGCACGGCGCACGATGCGGATCGAAAAAGGCGTCAAGGGCATGCGCGAGCACATGTGGAATGAAGTGGCGGGCACGTTCCTCTCCGTCAAACGAGATACGCTCGAGATGATTCCAGTGGCAACGATCGGCAGTTGGATTCCGCTGGCCGCCAACGTTCCCACACCCGCGATGGCCAAGCGCATGGCCGAAGTTTTGGGCTCACCCGCCTGGATGACGCCGTTGCCGGTGCCCACGGTTGATCGAACGGACAAGCGCTGGAAAAACGACGATTTCTGGCGCGGCGACGTCTGGCCGGCGCCGAACTACCAGATAGCCAGCGGCCTGGCCGCATACGGGCACAAGGCCCTGGCTGCCGAGATCGCCGACAAGACCATCGCCAACGCCATCAAGAACGGCATCAACGAACACTACGATTCGGTCTCCGGTAAAGGCCTCGGTGTTCCGGACTACAGCATGAGCTGCACGCTGGTCACCCTGATGCTGGACGGGCTTTCGCAAAAACACACGCTCAACGAAAGAAGAGGTAAGTAATATGACTAAAAATTATGAGCCCCTGAAACATCTTGCACCCGTAGGGCGCACCTCCGCGAGGAGTCTCTTGTTCCTCGCGTTCTGTAGTTTCGCTTCGGCGTTCAACGCCCTTGCCAAAGATATCGAACGGATGCCGTTGCTCGACAACGCCGGGCTGGCGCCGGTACA
>CAYWNP010000071.1:0-14027 GCA_964459675.1 uncultured Akkermansia sp.
TGGTTGCAGATCTGTTTCAGACGCGTCAGGGTTGCCAGAATCAGGCCGCGCCGACCAATACCTTCGGCTTCGCCAAGTTCGCGATGGAAGGCATTCAGTTCGTCCTGATAGAGTCTCAGCTGTTCTGGGGTCATCGGACAATAGACCTTGGCCTCGATCTTCTCAGGAAGGTCAGAGATGATATGCTTGTCTGTTTTGAGTCGGCGCAGGATAAAGGGGGCGGTCATGCGCTTGAGCCGGATGCGTGCGCCGGGATCGCTGTTGGTCTGAATCGGACGGAAGAAGGTGTCGCGGAAGGCGGAACGCTTGCCGAGCATATCCGGATTCAAAAAGTCCATGATCGACCACAAATCACCCACATGGTTCTCCAGCGGTGTACCCGTGAGTGCCAGACGGTAATCAGCCTTGAGGGCTCGGGCGGCTTTGGATTGGCGTGTTTCGGGGTTCTTGATATTTTGTGCTTCGTCGAGAAGAATCCCCGCCCAGGAGACCTGTCGCAGATCAGCATAATCCCGATAAAGCAAATGATAACTCGTGATGACCACATCGAACTGTTCCATCTCCTGGGCAAAGGCTTCGCCATGCCACCGCTCGCCGCCATGGTGTAGATGACAACGCAAGCCAGGGGCGAAGCGTTGCGCTTCACGCATCCAGTTTCCAAGAACCGAGAGGGGACCTGCGATCAGAACGGGCCGCTTCTCGCCGCGCTCCTTTTCGTGCAACAAGAAGGCAAGGGCTTGGATGGTCTTGCCAAGACCCATGTCATCCGCAAGGCAGCCGCCAAAACCACACGAACGCAAATAGACCAGCCAGCTAAAACCACGGATCTGGTACGGGCGCATTTCGCCACAAAAGCCTTGGGGTGTCTCAAGGACGCCGAAGTGCTGCTCATCTCCGGAGAGACGATCAAAGAGGGTCTTCACCCAGCCATGGCCACGCACTTCTGCCACAGGCAGACCATGGCGGCGCATCTGAGAGCCCAGGGCCAGCTGAACAGCTTGTATCGCTGGAGCGTCCTCTGGGGCATCCTGCTTGTTGATACGCAAGGCTTGCTGGAGCTGCTTGGTGTCTACGACCAGCCAGGTGCCACGGAAACAGACAAGCGGAGAGTCGGTGTCGAGTAACTGCTTTAACTCCTCTTTCGAGACCATCGCTCCCTTAAAAGTCACGGTATGCTGAAACGCCACGCGCGCATCCGGCAGATAGGACTCTCCCGTATGCGGGGCGACATCAACAGTAAGGGCGAAGCCAGCCTCAGAGCCGCCTTCCCACTCGGGTGGAAGCGTCACGTCATATCCTGCCGAGCGTAACAAGGCGTGTGCCGAGGTTAGGAAAAAATAAGCCTCGACCAGGCTCAATCGCGCGCCATGGAGATGGTCTTTGATTTCAGCTTGGCCGAGTGGCGGAAAGAGAAGGGCTGCCTGACCTAATGCTAAAAGGGTGGTTTCCGAGTAGGCGGTGGTTTTGATCTCCACCAGCCACGAGTCCTCTGTGGAAGGAGGCGCATGGAGAATGAAAGAGGGGCGTTGGCTACAGGAACGACTTCCTTCCACAGGATGACGCCAGGCGCGGATTTGTCCAGCCAGCTTTAGAAGCTCCTCTTGCTCTGGCCAGCGGATGACACGGGACTCTCCGCGCAAGGCTGTAAACCACGCATCGTGTGCACTGTAACAGCGCCCACGCGCCGCATGTGCGAGTGACAATGTCGTGATGACGCTGGCACGTACCAGATGGTCTACCCAGTCTGAGAGAAGCGTTTCGACGACGTCCACGGATGAGGGGGAGAGCGTCTGGGCATAGGCCGCAGGCGGTAGAGCCATAGCAAAGGCACGGAGCCGCAGATCCTCTTCGCTATCTAAACAAGGAGACCAGACCGCTTCGCAGAGAGAGGCGTCGGAACCTTTCTCAATGTGAATATCAGGCAGGTAACGTCCTCGAGCCACCAGTGCCCCTGCATAACGGAAGAGCTCTGAGAATACAATGACCTCTTCAGCCACAAAAAGTCCCTCAGCCCACTTGCGTTCTTCGATTCTACCCAGTAACGCGAAGAGGGTCTTCCAGTGGAGCTGGAGTGCATGGACAGACCAAGGGGCTAAATGTGCAGGTGCGGAGGGAAGGGCCTCGCGAAGATCCTCGGGCAACAGGAAGGTTTGTGAAGGTATCGGAAAGCGGTGGCCAGAAGCGGTTTCGACTGTTGGCAAGGCCAACTCCACGTGCAGGGCACGACTTTCTGGGACTACTGCATTGAGCAAGCTCCGCTTCTCTGCGTCCTTAAGGGCTTCGATACCAGGATCAAAAGGGGATGCAGAGGAGGGGGTCTTGGAAGGTTGAAAGCTTTGTTCACCCCAAAGATAGAAATGGCCATCGTAAAAATGGAGGTGGAGTATTAACATAGAGGGCAACATTCCCAGTGTTTGTGCAGGCGGATCACAAGATCCGATTATCGATCAGACGTGTCTTGCCGCAGAAGGCGGCAATGAGCGCCACATGACCCTGTTGGACATTGGAAACGGGCTTTAGCGTATCGGGATCCACGATCGCGATATAATCTTCCACAAGTCCATGCTGGACAAGAATCGAGCGCATCTGCTCGATTAAGGGTTCTGCCGCAGGATGTCCCGCCCCGATCGTTCCAAGGCTCATTAGCGCCCGGTTCAAACTCAAGGCAGCTTGTCGCTCCTCAGGGGAGAGGTAGATATTGCGTGAGCTCATGGCCAAGCCATCGGATTCCCGCAGGGTAGGGGCTACAATGATCTCCACAGGAAAATTCAAGTCCCTTACCATGCGGCGGATGATCGTGACCTGCTGAAAATCCTTCTGTCCGAAGACAGCAATATTCGGCTGGACGATATTGAAGAGCTTGGCGACGATGGTGCAGACACCCCTGAAATGGCCGGGTCGCCGGGCGCCACAGAGTCCATTCTGAAGTTTATTTTCAAAGACATAAACGCTGGCATCGCTGGCATACATACTGTCAGGGCGTGGCAGGTAAACCACGTCCACGCCTGCCTCGCGGCAGAGCTGGAGATCCTGTTCTTCGTTTCGGGGATATTTTTCAAAATCTTCTTCTGGGCCGAATTGGGTGGGATTAACAAAGATGCTCACGCAGACCACATCCGCATTTTTTTTGGCCTCCTCGACCAGTGAAAGGTGTCCGGCATGGAGATAGCCCATGGTGGGAACAAACCCGACGCGCTTTCCCTCGCGATGGAGTGCGCGCGACCACTCGGTGACCTCGCAGGCAAAGTACATGATCTGCAACTCTTTGCGGACGGGTTCGGTTTTAGATGGAGCGGGTGCTGCAGGAACAGCTTGACGATTGATATCTCCTGGTTTACGTAAAACAAACTTTTTCTCTGCTTGCTGCGCGCGCTCCGGTTGTTGATGCTTCACCGTGATTTTCATAACAAATGCCTTCCCCGAAAATAATTCTTGAATTGTATCTATTCCGCTTTCCCCTGTCCATAACTATCACGCAGGGATCCGCGCTCATTTTAAGCCAACTGAAAACTTCTGACTCGCGCAGGAAGGGGTAAACCAGTAAACTCATTCTTTTAATCTTTTGGAGCACGTCTCTTATGGCAACGTACTTTGTCGGACCTCACGTCTCTGCCGGGGGCGGCGTCACGCAGGCGCCCTTGAACGCGAAGGCTTTGAACGCCTCCGCCTTTGCCCTCTTTGTCAAGAATCAGCGTCAGTGGACCGCTGCGCCGCTTCCAAGGGAAGAGATCGAATCCTTTAAGACACAGATGAAGGCTGACCGCTTCACGCCTCAACAGGTCCTGCCCCATGCAGGTTATTTGATTAATCTCGCTAATCCAGACGATGGGGCACAGGGCAAATCATACGCCTCACTGATGGATGAGGCTAGGCGCTGTGCCGCGCTCGGACTCTCCCTCCTCAACTTCCATCCTGGCAGCCATCTGCGCTTGATCACGCCACAAGCCGCCTGTGAACGTGTCGCTGGCGCCATCAATCGAGCGATGAAGGAGATTCCAGAGATGATCTTCGTAGTGGAGAACACCGCCGGCAGTGGCGGTAATATCGGCTCCCGGTTTGAGGAGCTCAAAATCATTCTGGACGGGATAGATGACCGATCACGCGTGGGGTTCTGTCTCGACACCTGTCATACCTTTGCGGCTGGATACGACATCTCGACACGTGACGGTTTCTTGAAAACCATGGAGGCGTTCGATACGTGCGTCGGAATGAACTATCTGCGTGCCATGCATCTGAATGACTCAAAGACAGCTTTAGGGTCACATGTGGATCGACACGAGTCGCTGGGGAAAGGCTTATTGGGCATTGAGCCGTTCAAATGCATCATGCGCGACACGCGTTTTCAAAATATTCCGCTTGTCCTCGAGACTCCGGATGACACGATTTGGGCTCAGGAGATCGAACTCCTCCGCAGTTTCGCTTAGTTTGCCCAAAGCTTGCGCAGGTCGCGCAGGGCGGAACTGAGCGCGACAGGACTCGTGTCGGGGGCGGGCTCGAAGACTCGCAAGAGATCCGCGGAGCCGTAGAAGGCGAAGCTGCGCCAATCGATCGTCCCCTGTCCCGGCAAGAGATGGTCGTCCATCAGCGGTTGGGCATCATGAATGTGGATACCTCCCGTGATGGGGAGGAGGGCTTGAGCCGTTGCTAAATTGTTTTCAATCCCGAGAAAGTCTCTGATCTGGCCATGCCCCATGTCGTGCCAGTAGCCAAGGGACGGCGTTGTAAAGCGCTCTTTGAGCATGGACATCTCGCGTGCATCCGGAAAGGTCTCGACAGAGGGAAGATTTTCGAGACACAGCTTGATGTTGGCTTGTTCAAACGCGGGCAAGAGGGTGTCGAGAGAGAGGCAGAAGGCGTCGAAGATTTTAGTGATCTGCTGAGTCCGGCACGCTAAAACCTTTGCCATCACTTTTTGAAATTTCGGCTTGGCTCGGTCCCCTTCCGCATCCTCCAACGCATCAACCAAAGTGCCGGTCGTATAGCTCTTGAACCACGATTTTAACCGAAAGCGTCCAGCATGGAGGACGAGGGCGCGCGCGCCCATGGAGGCGGCAAATTCGAGTGTCTGCTTCAACAGGATGGTCGCCATCGCGCGTTCGTCATCATCTGTTGAAGCCAGCAGATAGAGTTCCGGATATCCATGCGGCGCACTGAGCGGAACCGGGCAGTAGGCGTGGACGCTGTCCACGCTGATCGCCCCAGAGGTAACCCGCCGTCGAATCCCTTCAGCAAGAGCTTCCGTGGTATGATAGCCCAACTCTAGGGCGTCGAAGCCGAGCGACAGGCTCTCATCCACCAAGGCCTCTCCCTCGGTGTGTCTTCGTGCATTCCAGTTTGTTGAGAGCGCAAAACGCATGAGTTTCCTAAGGTTTTAATAATGTCCAAAAGTTCGCGAGAAAAATGTTTTTAGTATAGTGCTCCGTAAATAGCACTACACAACTAAGCGTTTGGAGTCCCGCCTTTAGGCGGAAGCAAAGATGCACGGTCTTTGAAATTCCGCCTAAAGGCGGGACTCCGAACAATTTCATTTTTAAAACACTTTCAAAAGAATTTAATAGCATCCTTGACTAACGGCTTCCCTTTGAGAAGCAAAACCGATAAGATAAAGACGTTTTCAACAGAATAGACTATGAACCGCTTTCTGTCCATAACGAATCTTGTTTTGTGGGCTCTTTTTGGCCTTCAGTTGCCACTCTTTGCAGAGCCCTTAACACTGCCCGGCATCCGACAAGAGGGAGCTAAACTTTCCCCGTCCGTGGCAAATGAAGCCGACCATGCGCTACGTCAGTCATTGGTTTGGTTGAAAAAGAATCCTCCCTCTTCGACCGAGACGCAAACGTGCGCCCTGGTCCAGCTTGTCTTGGAAAGTGTTGCGCCCTCGACGAACCTGATGAGGTTAGTTGAGGTGGCGGGGTTGTCTTCCCGGACCAATCAAGCAAAGGCATTACTTGATGCCGCGCTCGTCTCCTATCCGCTGGTTTCTGCAGACCCTGAGACGCTCTGGCTTCTGAGTCGCGCCATCAACCAGAATCACAAGGGACTCCTGTTACGCAAAACAGAGGTCTTGGATTGGCGAAATGATTTTGCCCAGCTCCTTCTTCGGTCGCACCGCACAGATTTCTTTGGCGGTGCCTACTGGGAGCCTGTTCAACAGACAAACCTTTGTCAGCAGGCGTCGTCTTGCCTGCTGAAACCGCCGGACGTGAAGTCCCTCACCCCTGAAGTTCTGATGACCGCGCGCATCCGGGCGACTGCTTTTGGCTACCTCGCGCTCAAGGAGATCCACGAATGACGACCCCTGAACCTCGCCCCCCTGTCCGCGCACTCAGCCTTCTCTCCGGCGGACTCGATAGCCAGCTTACCATCTGCGTCTTGCGTGACCAAGGCATTCATGTCGAAGCCGTTGTTTTTTCAAGTCCCTTCTTTAAAATCGAGTCTGCTAAAAAGGCCGCCGAAAAGTTAGGTGTTAAACTTCATATCGTCCCCTTCATCAAAGATATTGTTGGCCTTGTAGAGTCCCCGCGCCATGGGTTCGGCGGAGCCATGAACCCCTGTATTGACTGTCATGCCCGTATGATCCAGCGTGCAGGCGAAATGCGGCAGGAGATGGGCTTCGACTTCGTCTCCACCGGTGAAGTCCTCAATCAACGTCCCATGTCCCAGACCCGGCGTTCCCTGGAGACTGTGGCGCGTGACGCAGGACTGAACGGGTTGCTGTTGCGTCCCCTTTGTGCCAGGCTTCTGGAGCCGACCGTGCCAGAGATGGATGGCCGGGTTGATCGTAGCCGTCTGCTCGACCTCAATGGTCGCTCGCGCAAACCCCAGATGGAACTCGCGAAGACGTTTGGCCTTGTGGACTATCCCTCGCCAGCTGGGGGATGTCTTTTGACAGAAAAGGGTTTTTGTCGGAAGCTTGCTGACTTGAAGGACCACGAAGGGTTGAAGGATGATCGCCCGATCTGGCTCTTGCTGTATGGTCGCCACTTCCGTCTGCCTGGAGGCAGTAAGTGTATTGTCGGAAGGGATGTCCGGGATAACGCGGCCATCAAGAAACTCGTTAAGAACGGCGACACCCTTGTTCATACCGTCAATGTCCCTGGTCCTACCGGGATGCTTCCAGAGGGTGCTGGCCAGGAGGATATCCTTATCGCAGCAGCCATCTGTGCTGCCTACGGCGACCGGGGTACCCGCACGGAGGTCCTCGTCAAGATACAGTCTCCTGAGTGGACAAAAGAAATAAGCGTTCCTCCGTGTCCGAAGGAACGCCTACAAGAGTGGATGCTTTAAAAAGTTAATTCTTAATCAGGAAGAGCACCAGCAACACCGCAATCACGAGGGACAGAAATGCGATAATCGCAATCCAAACCTTGTTGCTGTTGGATTTTTTCGAGAAGAGGTCGGTTGGAGCCTTGATCGAGGTGGGCTGATGTGCGGGAATAACGATCGAGGTGCGGGAAATCTTCTGGGTGTCGCCGCCACGGGTTTGAGAGATGTCATCGCCATCAATAATGACCGAAACATCGCCGACATGGATGACATCATTACGAAACAAACCACTGACGGCAACCGTCTCGCCATTCACGCGGGTGCCATTGGTAGACCCCAAGTCACGTAACGTATAGCCAGAGGCGTTTTTCTCAATTTCGCAATGAGACCCCGAGATGGAGGGATCGGAAATGATCAAGTCGTTCCCCTCTCGTCGACCAATGCGCAACACGGGCTGATTGAGAGAAATCTGCTCGCCTGCCCGGGTCCCGGATACAATTTTAAGAAAAGCCATATTTTTTCCCTGTTGAACCAAACAAAAATGGACTACAGTTTACTTTTATTGATTCAGAAAGTCAAACGCGAAAATTGCCCCAAAATAAGCGGTTTTTTGAATAGAAAGTTATTCTCGTCTTTAAAACCGCCATTTTGCTCGCTTTGAGCCACAAAAGCCCTTGCAGGTCATAGAATGGTTTAGTAATCTTATATGCCCATGAAACCAGAAGTGACTTCTGAATTATTAGTGATCAGTTCCTCGCCTCATGCGCATGACGGTTCTTCTGTTGACCGTATCATGTGGGATGTTGTGATTGCCCTGACGCCTGCACTTCTGGCCGCGATTTTCTTCTTCGGTTTGGACGCCCTGCGCCTGGTCGGTGTCTGCGTGGCGACCTGCCTCGTGACTGAGTGGGGCTGCCGCAAACTGATGAAGCGGCCAAGCTCGCTTTCGGATTGGAGTGCGGTTGTGACGGGCCTCCTGTTGGCGTTTAATTTACCCCCCGGATTGCCAGCGTGGATGGCGGTCGCGGGCTCGATCTTTGCCATTGCGATTGCTAAGCAAATCTTCGGAGGTCTCGGTTACAATCCCTTTAATCCTGCCCTCGCCGCACGGGCCTTCATGCTGATCTCTTTTACAGGGGCGATGACAACCTGGAGCAAGTCAACGTGGCCCTCCCTTCTGACGGATCATTGGGTTGATACGATGACCGCTGCCTCACGGGACGCCATGACGACGGCCACGCCCCTAGGCCTGATCAAGGAGGCGGTCAAGAGAGGCGAGGGCTTGCCCAGCTTTTCGCCCCAAATGCTCCAAGACTTCTTCTTGGGAAACATGAATGGCTGTATTGGCGAGACCTCTGCACTCGCCCTCCTGCTCGGCGCGGCCTATCTGCTCTACCGCAAGGTGATCTCCTGGCATATTCCCGTGGCGTACATCCTGACGGTTTTTGTCTATGCCGCTGTGTTGCGCCAGTTCTGGCCGGATGAGTCTATTACGCCTTTGGCACATGTACTCTCAGGCGGACTCATCCTCGGCGCCCTCTTTATGGCCACGGACATGGTCACGTCGCCCGTCACCCAGCGCGGAATGCTCATTTTCGGTATGGGGTGCGGTGTGATTACCATGTTGATCCGTACCTCTAAGACCGGAGCCTATCCAGAGGGTGTCTGCTTCGCGATCTTGATTATGAACGCTTTTACGCCCCTTATTAATCGAGCCACACGTAATCAGGTCTTTGGCTCGAAGGGGAAGAAGGCTGGCTAAGGTATTAAAGAAAGACTGCATGGACGAAATCATACTCGAAAACATTAGAAACTTTTGTATCATCGCTCACATTGACCATGGCAAAACCACGCTGTCGGATCGCATCCTGGAGGCCACCAAACAGATCGAGTTGCGCCAGATGCGCGAACAGACGCTCGATGCCATGGACCTCGAACGCGAACGTGGCATCACCATCAAGTGCCATCCTGTTTCCATGATGTATACAGCCAAGAATGGCAAGACCTATCGCTTTAACCTGATTGATACCCCGGGGCATGTGGACTTCACATACGAAGTTTCTCGTAGCATGGGTGCTTGCGAAGGCGCCATTCTTGTTGTTGACGCGGCGCAGGGTGTCGAAGCCCAGACCGTAGCAAACACCTATCTGGCAGTCGAAAACAATCTTGAAATCGTTCCGGTGCTCAACAAGGTCGATATGCCGAGCGCGAAGGTTGAAGAAACCGCGCGCCAAATTGAAGAGGTTCTGGGCATCCCCATGGATAACCCGCTTCTTATCAGCGCGAAGACTGGGATCGGCATCCCGGAAGTCCTTGAAGCGATCGTCGAACGCATTCACCCGCCCAAAACACGTCCTGACGCGCCGTTGCGCGCACTTGTTTTTGACTCGGTCTTCGACATTTATCGTGGCGTAATCACCTATGTGCGCGTCGTAGACGGCAACCTCAAGGCTGGCGATCATATTCATTTCATGAGCAGTGGCATTACTACGCAGTTGCGCGAAGTAGGCATCTTCAGTCCGGACCAGAAGCCTATTGAGGTCCTGGAAGCAGGTAATGTCGGTTACTTGGTCGGTACCATTCGCGACCCCTCTGAAATTAAGATCGGCGACACGGTGACCTCGCTCAAGGATGGCGCGACCGAACGCCTCCCTGGGTTTAAGGAAGTCCATCCCATGGTCTTCAGCGGCGTTTACCCTGTCAGCTCAGATGAATACGAAAAGGTGCGCACAGGTCTTGAAAAACTGCATCTGAACGATGCGGCCTTCTCCTTCCACCCGGAAAGTTCTGTTGCGCTGGGCTTCGGCTTCCGGTGCGGCTTCCTCGGTCTCCTGCACATGGAGGTGGTCCAGGAGCGCCTTCGCCGCGAATTTGATCTGGATATTATCAGCACGCATCCCTCCGTCGTCTACAAGGTGACACTCCACGACGGCACGACCACGGATATTGATAATCCAGTCCACTTGCCAGATGTCACACGGATTGAAAAGATTGAAGAGCCGATGATCCGCGCGACCATCATCTGTCCGAGCGAATGTATCGGCGATATGATGCGTATCGTTTTGGAGCGCCGAGGCTATGTCGAGAAGACGGAGAGTTTGGATGGGACGCGTGTCATCCTTACCTGCATCATCCCGCTGAATGAAATCCTGATTGACTTCCACGACATGCTCAAGAGCGTCTCGCATGGGTACGCCTCGATGGATTACGAGCCGCATGGCTACCAGGAGAGCGACATCGTCAAGATGGATATCCTGCTGAACGCCGAAGTGGTCGATGCCTTCTCGTGTATGGTGCATAAAGACAAGGCCGTCTCGCGTGGACGCCAAATCTGCAAGGCTCTTGCTGAAGAGATTCCGCCTCACATGTTCAAGATTCCCGTACAGGCCGCACTTGGACGTAACATTATTGCGCGCGAAGATATCCGTGCCTTCCGCAAGGATGTGACCGCAAAATTGTATGGCGGTGACGTCACACGTAAACAAAAGCTTTTGAAGAAACAGGCCGCAGGTAAGAAGCGCATGAAGGAATTCGGACGAGTCAATGTTCCGCAATCAGCCTTCATCGCCGTGTTAAAGGGAACTGCGGATGATGAATAGGAGATGGCAATGCGCGAATGCGGGAATGCGCGAATGCTGAAAAACTAACCATGGACTTTTTTAAACGACGGAAATTACGCAAGCAGCTCAAGACACTCTTGCACCATGCGCACACGGTGCGCGCGAGCCGGGAAGATCTCATGACGGCGGCTCAGCTCAGCTTCCTCGATGAGCATGTTGAGCTTGTGAAGTCCGCGGCGGCCATTGGGGATATGGACTCCATGGTGAAGGAAGGCGAGGCCCTTGATGCCTGCCTGACCAAGCTGAATCCGCCAAAGTCTTATGAGTGGTGGCGCGAGAACTTTGATGTGCTCGTGGTCGCCATCGGCGTGGCCATGGCCTTCCGCGCCTACTTCTATCAACCCTTCAAAATTCCAACGGGCTCCATGCAACCGACGCTTTATGGAATCCATTCAGATCCGCGTCCCGCTTCGGATGCGACATGGCTTGATCAGCAACCCATGAAGTTTGGAAAATGGTTTATCACAGGCGAGTCTTTTAAGATCATCCGTGCTCAGGATCGCGGCACGGTCAGAATCTCAAACAGTGACGCAAGTAAGAATCCCGGTTATACCCCGGTTGTTGTTGCGGGGAAAGCCTACTATGTTCCAAATGATGTTGTGGAGTTCGGCATGACCGGCCTCAAAGGCGGTGTACGGAACGGGCAGGCGGTTAAGCCAGGCGACGTACTCTGGTCGGGGGTGATTTGCTCGGGCGATTTCCTCTTTGTGAACCGTTGGAAGTGGAACTTCTGTCATCCTAAGCGTGGTGAGATCATGGTCTTCTCGACCTCGGGTATTAATCACCTGCAACAGGGAACTCACTATATCAAGCGCATGACCGGCACCCCTGGCGACACCATTCAAATCAAAGCACCCAAGCTGGTGATCAATGGCGAGGCAGTCATGACACCCGAACGCATCGGCCAGATCGCCCGCATGGAGAAGATCGGGGACTGGGCGCCGGCATATGCTGGCTTTAATCCCAGCGGCAACCCACGGTATAACGAGCAGGGCAAGACCCTGGCTACGGAGAACGACATGGTGCTACTTTCCCCTGGTTTTTACTACGCCATGGGCGACAACAGCTTTAACAGTTTTGATAGCCGTTATTGGGGACCTGTCCCCGAACGGAACCTGCTCGGCCCGGCCTCTGTCGTACATTGGCCCTTCACCTCGCCGCGCTGGGGATGGATCAAATAGAACGGATGCTTTGAGGTAACCACAGAACCCACAAAAAACACAAAAATGGAAGCTTCGGATTCTGTGTGTTTTGTGGATTTTGTGGTTCCAGATTTCAAACAAGGAGAATGACAATGAGCGAAGTCGAACGTCAGCGGATGGATGCAGATATTATTTGCGTAGGGTTTGGACCTGCTACCGCGGGTTTTCTCACAACCTTGACACGCGCGATGATGAACCCCGACGGCACACCTGCCTTTGAGAGCAAGGTCATGCCAGGCATGCCCTTGCAGGTGCTCTGCTACGAACGCGCGGATGACATCGGCTTCGGCTGCTCCGGCATCGTCTCCTCCGCCCGTGCCATCAAAGCCTCCTTCCCAGACCTCGATCTCGCCAAGGAGATCCCCAATGCGACGACTGCAGCAACCGAACATGTCGTCTACCTCCATGATCCGCTCGGTGCCAGCCATCGCACAGCTAGCACGAAGTTTGTGGATTTCGCCTTCAAAGTCGGCAGCGTGATCATGAAGAAGGGACCGTACTCGGCTGAGTTGCCCTGGATCCCTGGCTTCCTCCGGAAGCATCACGGCCTCGTCACCTCGATGGGTGCTCTTATGTCATGGGTCGGCGGACAGATCATGGGCTCAGGCCTCGCACAAATTTGGCCGGGTACGCCGGTGAGCGCTCCGCTTCTGGAGGGCGATAAGGTTCTGGGTGTGCGCCTCGCAGACCAAGGCGTGGATAAAAAAGGAAGCCCGGATCCCGCCGCTTACATGCCGGGCATGGATGTCCATGCGCGCCTCACCGTGGTCGGTGACGGACCTGTCGGTTCCGTGGGTCGCAAGCTGGACCAGCACTTCGGTCTTCCCGAAGGCAACCATCAGCATGACTGGGCCGTGGGAATGAAGGCCGTGGTCGAGCTGCCGGAGTCCTGCACGCTGAAGCCAGGAACCGTCATTCACACGCTCGGCTATCCCGAGCCGGAAATCTTCGGCTTCCTCTATGTCTATCCCGACCGCACCGCCTCGATGGGTATCTTTGTTCCCTCCTGGTTCAAGACGCCGATCCGCACCAGCTATCGCTATCTGCAACATTGGATGCAGCATCCCACCATCTGGCAGCACATTCAAGGTGGCACACTCCGCTCCTGGGGCGCGAAGTCATTGCAGGAATCGGGCGTCCGTGGCGAGCCCTTCCTCGTGGGTGACGGCTTTGCGCGCATCGGCGAAGGTTCGGGCACGACGAACGTCCTGACCAACTCCGGCGTGGACGAAGCATGGCGCAGCGGCGTGTTGCTGGCCGAGGGCGTGATCGAGATCTTGAAGCGTGATGGCGAATTCAGCAAGGGCGCTTTGACAGCGGCATACGAACAGCGCCGCCGTAATGACCCTCTGAACAAGGAACTCCAATCCGCCAAGAAGGCGCGCGACGGCTTCCAGAGTTGCTTCATGGTCGGCATGATGGGTACAGGCATGACGGGCATCACCGGCGGACTCATTAATCTGCAGATGGGCAAGTCCAAGCCGCCCTCACAGATGATCGATCCTATGTTGAGCGTTTGCGGTCCGCGCATTTCCACGGAACAACTTAAGCAGGTCACGGAAGAGTGCGCTAAGACGAAACAGCCGTTGCATGACGCGCTCATGGATCTGGCCGGCTGGCCAGCCATTCCCTTTGATGGCACACTCTTGATGTCGCACCAGGACGTCCTCTTCAAGGGCGGCAAGGTTCAGGCCATGGGCGGTTTTGCTGATCATGTGACCTTTGCCGATCCGAAGCTCTGCGCCACCTGCACCGAGCGCACCTGCATCGAGATTTGCTCAGCCCAGGCGCTCATGCCCGGCGAAGAGGGCGGTACGCCCGACTTCGACCGCGAAAAGTGTATCCACTGCGGCGCCTGCATTTGGAGTTGCTCACGCGCCCTGACTACAAATAGCGAACGCGCCAATGTCGAATTCGGCGCCGGCTCTGGCGGCCTCCA
>CAYWNP010000072.1:0-4821 GCA_964459675.1 uncultured Akkermansia sp.
CGGGAGACGTGTCCAGGCTTCTTTCGGTTAGACTCTGAAGTGGGCAGTTCAAATACCCGAAAAATGATTCGTCTGGTCGAGGAGGGCTATTTTAGGAAAGATGATCGGACGGAGGTGTCGGCCATGACAGCGTCTCAGTATTTCCGCTACTGCAAAATAGCCTATATCGCAGGAAGGCGTAAGGATGAAACGCCGGTTGATGCGTCGCTGTCGGGCCGGAAATTGTATGAGAGGTATGCGGATGGACGCAACGAAGGGTTGCTGGACATTGATCCTAATTCGGCGCAGGAATTTGCTGATTGGATTGATCGGAAACATCCGAAACGGGGTGGCGGGGGTCATCCATGGGAGATCAAGCGGGGCGGTAATACAACGCATATTGACCTTTCGGTCTATCGTCCGTACCCCGGACATAATGGGTTCAGAGTGGAACTTCGGGGCGAATCGGTGGGCAGGCTGGCCGAGACCATACGGATGTTTCTCGCGATACAGAAGGCGGAGCTTCCGATCTCGATCGCTGATCCAGAGGGCGTCCGTAAACGACTCCTCGCGCAAGATCATATAGGGATCGTTCCCGCGCATGAAACGTTGCACCGAGCCAATCAGCATTTCAGTAAAGAGCAGGGGGTCTACGATGTCCTGCATTATGATGATTTGGGGCGCGCAAAACGACGCCTTACCCCGTTTGTCACGTGGGAGCCGTTGCCTGTTTTAAGACCGCATTATTGTGACCACACAGTGGTCACAATGACGAGATTAAAAGCGTGACGGCATAAAGAGCACCCTTTTAACCACGAATTTGCGACCACTTCCTCCTTCGCGAATACGCTACGGCGGACAGGGGGTGGTCGAAAAAAGGGAGCAATGACGAGGTTAAAAGGGATGCAACTTTTCGAGCACCATTTGCTATGACCATTTGGATCAATAATCCGTTTGATTTCTTGCCGGGCGAGGGGGCTCGGTTGCAGCGCTATGGCTTGCTTTCGCAGGCGCTTGCACAGGCGGGGCATCGCGTGATTTGGTGGAGCAGCGATTGGAATCATGTTAGGAAAGTGGGGAGAGAAGTTCTAAAGTTCGAAAGTGCTAAAGTTCTAAAGTTGGAAAGAGAGAACATCGAACATTCAACATCCTCCTTCACGAATACGGCTTCCACCTACGCCAAGGCTACGGTGGACGAGACGGCGGACAGGTCGAACATTGAACAAGGGCTGGAGATTCGGCTGATAAGGACGATGCCGTATGCGAAGAATGTGAGCGTGAGGCGGTTGATGAGCCATTGGCTCTATGCGCGGGAGTGGAAAAAGATGGCGCTCGCGTGCGTAAAAGAGGGCGATGCAAAGCCTGATCTGATCCTCTGCAGTGCGCCGCCGCTGAGTACGGGATGGGTGATGCGGGATCTCTGTAAACATTTTGGGTGCCCGGGCGTCGTGGATGTGATGGACCTCTGGCCGGAAACCTTTGAGCGCGTGGCTCCCAAATGGCTGCTCTGGCCGCTGCGCTGGATGGCCAAGCGTGTGTATCAAGGGGCCGATGGTATTTCTGCGGTGGGGGATAGCTATTTGGAGGCGGTTGAGAGGCAGTTGCAGTCGGCAGTTGCAGTTGGCAGTGGAGAGGAAAGAGCCCCGCGCCAGGGCGCGGCAGTCCCGGGCGGGAAGCCGATGTTTAGGTGTTATCATGGGATAGGAGAAGTTCTAAAGTGCGAAAGTTCTAAAGTTCTAAAGTTGGGAGAGACAACGGCCGACTTGAAATTGGCGTACGTGGGGAATATGGGCAGGGGATATGATTTGGAGACGCTGGTGCGGGCGGTGATGGAGCTGAATGATGAAGGCTGTTCGGTTCGCTTGGATCTGGCGGGAGGCGGGGAGCAGGAGCCCGCTTTACACGCGCTTGCGCAGACAAAGAAGGAGGCGATCTGTTTTCATGGCGTGGTCACGGGTGAGCCGTTGCGTGACTTGCTTGCGCAGGCAGATGCGGGCGTGGTGCCGATGTTTCCCAATACGCATGTCGCAGTGCCGTATAAGCTGGCGGATTATGTCGCTGCGGGCTTGCCTGTAATTAACTCTCTGCCCGGAGAGACCAGTGCCTTGCTGGCTCAGTATGGGTGTGGTTGGTCGTATGAGGCGGGGTCTGTCGCTTCGCTGAAGCAGGCGCTGAAAGCGGTTTGCGAGTTGAAGCAAGGCGAGGCTGCAGCGTTTGAGGCGCGCGGGCGTAACGCCAGGCGTCTGGCGGAGGAGTGCTTTGATGCCGCGCGCATCTATCCGGCGTTTGTGAGGTGGATTATTGCGACCACCAAGTGGTCGCAATGACGTGATTAAAAAGTGGTACTTTCAAGCCTGTAAGGTAGCAATGACGTGGTTAAAAAAGAGAGAAAAGCAAACCGCAAGCTTTTAACCACGAGTTTGTGACCACTGGGTGGTCACAAAAAGGGGCAAAAAGAGCGTATGTATAAAGTAATTAAGAGGCTTATGGATGTGGTTTTGTCGGGCATTGCGTTGCTGGTGCTCGCGCCGTTGCTTTTGCCGATCGCCCTTGCGCTGAAGTGCACAGGTGAGCACTATGTCTTTTATTATCAGGAGCGTATCGGGTATAAGAACAAGAAGTTTAAGATGATCAAGTTTGCGACGATGCTCTTAAACTCGCCTAATCTGCCCGGGGGGTTGCATACGATGCGCAAGGATCCGCGCCTCTTGCCCCTGGGGGGCTTTTTGCGCAAGACCAAGATCAACGAGCTGCCGCAACTCATTAACATTTTAAAAGGCGATATGAGCATCGTGGGCCCGCGGCCTTTAGTAGATAAGACCTTTGACCCCTATCCCGAGGAGGTCAAACGCGTGATTTATAATGTGCGCCCAGGGCTCACGGGTGTGGGCTCAATCGTCTTTCGCGATGAGGAGGAGCTTCTCTCAAAGTCAGGCATGCCCGTGGAGGAGTGCTATGCAAAGGTCATTGCACCGCATAAAGGCGCGCTGGAGCTGTGGTACCTTAAGAACATCTCGCTGGCGACTGACCTGAAGCTCATCTTTCTCACGGCGTGGGTGATTGTGTGGCCGAAGAGTAAGCTCATGTATTTATTGCTACCACTCAGTGGTAGCAATGACGTGATTAAAAAGAGAAGCCTTTCAGGCTGATGTGTCACAGAGACGTGATTAAAAGCAATGCCGTTATTGCTACCACCAAGTGGTAGCAATGGAGTGATTAAAAGCGATATGGTAGCGCGGTAGCATGAAACTGTTTTAATCACGAGTTTGTGACCACTGTGTGGTCACAAAAAGGTCGCAATAATATGGGCAACAGGCCGCAAAAGGGGTATGACTACAATCGGGCGGGTCTTGCGATGATCACGCTGAAGGCGCGGCCAGGCGTGTGGTTGTGCCGAATTACACCAGAGGCCTATACGCTGACTGATGTGGGCCGGCTTGTGCAGGAGGAGCTGGAGGGTATACCGGGTTATTACGAGCAGGTCAAAATCGGGCACTACCAGATCATGCCGGATCACCTCCACGCGCTGGTGCATGTGGTGCGTGCGTTGCCTGCAGGTGTGACGCTGCAGCGTGTGATCAGGGGCTTTAAAATTGGAGTCGATCGGAAGTGTCGCGCGCTTTTCAATGAGGCAAGCTATCAAGTTTTTGAAAAGGGCATGTATGATAGCTTGATCTTTGATGAGGCTCATCTGGAGCGCGAGGTGGCCTACGTGCGCGATAACGTGAGGCGCTATCGGATGCGAAAGGCGCACGCCAGGTTGTTCGAGGAGTCGAAGCCCGTCATGACCTTGCCAGATGGTGTGCAACTCTGGGGTATCGGCAATATCTTTCTGATCGAGCACCCACGGCGTTTACGGGTGCAGTTTTCGCGAAGCATGACGGAGGAGCAGTGGCAGAGCTGGCAGGCCGACTTGACGTGGCACCTCGAGCAAGGGACTGTTTTTGTCTCGCCGTTTATTTCGCCCTATGAGCGGCGGGCCTTGCAGGAGATCATTGCACGAGGCGGTCGAGCCATCAGACTGACACATACATTTTTTGGTGAGCGCTATAAGCCCATGGGGCAGATGTTTGACTTGTGTTGTGAAGGGCGTCTGCTCGAGATCTCGGTGGCTGGCGAGTTTGACCGGTATGCACAGCTCGATCGCGCGGCATGCTTGCGCATGAATGAGGTGGCGGGTATTATTGCGACCACTAAGTGGTCGCAATGACGTGATTAAAACAGTATCATGCTTGCGCGCTTCTTTGCTCACATACCGCCTGAAAGGAATTGCTTTTAACCACTCCATTGTGACCACTGAGTGGTCACAATAACACGAGTTTGCTACCACTTGGTGGTAGCAAAAAGCGAGCAAAATGAAAATTCTTATAACAGGTGCAAATGGCTTTGTGGGTGGCCATGTGTCGCGCTATCTGACGGCGCAGGGCATGGAGTGCGTTGCGCTCGATGTCAAGGGCGCGCCTGAGCAGGGCGTTTATGCAGCGCGATATACCTGGGACGACTTAGACGCTCTCGATATAGGCACGTTTGATGGCGTCATTCACTTGGCAGGCAAGGCGCATGACACAAAGAATGTGAGTGACCCGCAGAGCTACTTTGATGTCAATGTGGGGTTGACGAGGCGGTTGCTGGGAGAAGTTCTAAAGTGCAAAAGTTCTAAAGTTCTAAAGTTTGTTTTCTTCAGCTCGGTGAAGGCGTGTGCGGATACGGTGGAGGGGGTGTTGACGGAGGAGTGCGAGCCAAACCCACAGACGCCGTACGGGAAGAGCAAGTTGGAGGCGGAAAAAGAAGTTCTAAAGTTCGAGAGTGCTAAAGTGCTAAAGTTGGGAGAAGAGGAAAGAG
>CAYWNP010000072.1:4921-13967 GCA_964459675.1 uncultured Akkermansia sp.
AGAACTTCAGAACTTTAGAACTTTTATACTGCGGCCGGCGATGATATGTGGGCCGGGGAGTAAAGGAAATATGAATTTGCTGGCGAAGGTGGTGCGGAGCGGGATTCCGTGGCCGCTGGGGGCCTTTGAGAATAAACGCTCGTTTGCCAGTATCGAGAATGTTTCGCGCGTGCTGGAGGCGCTGCTCACGAAGGATATTGAACCAGGCATTTACCAAGTTGCGGATGATGAGCCGCTCAGCACGAATCAGGTCATTGAGAATCTCGCCAAGGAGCTAGGCAAAAAACCGAGAATCTGGCGACTCCCGCGCGGGCTCATGCGTGGTGTCGCGCGCGTGGGCGATCTCTTGCACCTGCCTCTCAATAGCGAGCGGCTGAAGAAGCTCACCGAGTCGTATGTGGTGAGTAACGCTAAGCTCTTGCGCGCGCTGGGGTGGGAGTCATTATTGCGACCATTATTGCGACCACTAAGTGGTCGCAATGACGTGATTAAAAAAGAGGAGGCCCGCGAGCCGCAAGCTTTTAACCACGAGTTTGTGACCACTGAGTGGTCACAAAAAAGGAAATTTGTGCTGAGCCTTGGGCGATTACACCCGCTGAAGGGGCTGGATCTCTTAATCTCTGCGTGGGAAGAGATTAAGAGAAGTGCTAAAGTGCTAAAGTGCGAAAGTGCTAAAGTTGAAGAAGAGGGAAGTGGCAAAGTTGAGGCGAAGGCGACTGAGGATGGTAAAGCTGCCCAAAACTTTAGAACTTTAGAACTTTCGAACTTTAGAACTATTCCCTGGCAGCTTATCATCGCGGGGCCGGATGAGCAGGGGACCAGAGAAAAGCTAATCCGCCTATGCCAAGGCTTCCACCTTCGCGATGCCTACGGTGGACAGGACGGCGGACAAGAAGCTAAAAGCGAGAAGCTAAAATTGAAGATTGCCGAGGTGAGGGAGTTGGCAGATGCAGGGGATGCGGATATTGTTTTTTTGGGGCCGGTGCATGGAGAAGCAAAGTGGAATTTGATGAAGCAAGCCGATATCTTGTGGCGGCGGAGCGGGGGGGAGATTTTGGGGTTGGTGGTGGGTGGGGGGCTTTGGTGTGGGGGGCGGGTGGTCGCGGGGGGGGGGGGGGTGTGGGGGGGAGGGGAAGTTCTAAAGTGCGAAAGTTCTAAAGTGCTAAAGTTGGAAGAGAGAGGAGAAAGTGAAAAGCTAAAAGCTAAAAGTGAAAAGTTGGAAGAGGAAACCCCTCGCCAGGGCGAGGCAGTCCCTAAGCGAACCCTTTGCCAGGGCGAGGGAGTCCCTGGGCTGATCGTGGTGGAGACGAGTGCGGAGGGGATTGCGGAGGGGTTGGAGCGGATGATGGCGTTGAGTGATGCGGAGCGCCATGAGATGGGGCAGCAGGGATGTGAGTGGGTCAAGCGTGAGTTGAGTTGGGAAAGCGTCGCGAAGCAGATGGTTGAGGCGTATGAGGGGAGATAGCAGGTATGGCTGGAGTAGCATGTATGGCTGGTATGGCGGGAGTAGCAGGTATGGCATGTATGGGGAGAAGGGGAAAGCATGTATGGCATGTATGGCGGATAGGTAGACAGTATTCAGAACTCAGGAGTCAGAATGAGGAATTTATTCTGAATTCTCGCTTCTGACTTCTAAATTCTGGAAATTTCGGCTTTTTTGTTAGGATTTTGTTGGGGGGCTTGAATTGTCAGGGAAAAGCAGGTATTATAGAGAGCATCTTATGGATAAAAAACGTAAATTGTTGTTGGTGGATGATGATCCAAGCCTTTTGACCACTTTGGGGGACTTCCTTAGGTTTGAAGGGTATGAGGTGGTCTGTGCATCAAGTGGTGAGCAAGCGCTGGTCGAGATGCGCGCGGCACAACCTGATCTGATTATCTTAGACATGGGCATGCCAGGTATGGGAGGCGTGGGGTTTCTGGATCGGATCACCAATCCGGACGGAAGCACCTTGGTGCCGGTTCTGGTCTTGACGGCGCGCACGAACATGGCGGAATATTTTGCGGATAAGCAGATTGCAGGATTTCTTTCAAAACCCTGTGATCCAGCTGACCTCTTGATGGAGGTGGGCCATGTGCTCTTTATGTCAACGCCGGATAGCGTGGCAACTGTTCCCAATAAGAAGGTGAGGCGTGTGGTGGTCTCTGAAGGAGATCCTGTCTTGCTCGTCGTGCTGGAAGATGAGTTTTTGAAGGCTGGCTTTGAAGTGGCGGGTGTCTCGACGGGAACGGAGGCGATTGAGGCGTGTATCAAATTCGTCCCTGATGCCTTGGTGATGCGCTTGGATCAGCCTGAGATGAGCAGCGATGAGGTGATCAAGATGTTGCATCGCCTTCCCAATACGAGCCAATTGAAGGCTGTTGTCTATGGAGTCGATCTCCCTGGATCGGATCTGCAGCATCTGGCAAACTTGGATGTCCCGCAAAACTGCCTGCTGAAAGATCTTTCCGTCAATGCCATTATCGATCGCGTCATGGCTGTCACCTAACCCCTCGCCAGGGCGAGGCAGTCCCTAGGTTAAACTATGAAATGTCCGAAATGTGGTCACTTGGATGATAAAGTCCTCGACAGTCGTGCTGCCCGTGAGGGTGCTTCGATTCGTCGTCGCAGACAATGTCTGCAGTGCGAATATCGCTTTACGACGTATGAAGAGATCGTAAAAGACGAGCTTCATGTGATCAAGCGCGATGGACGCCATGAGGAGTTTAATCGCCAGAAATTGGAGCGCGGACTCTCGCGCGCCTGTGAAAAGCGTCCGATTAGCGCCGATCAGATTCATGATTTAGTAGACCAAGTGATCGCCGAATGTGAAGGAGCGAGCGAGGTGACCTCGGAGCACATCGGACAGGCGGTCATGGAACGCCTCCATCATGTGGATGAAGTGGCGTATATTCGCTTTGCCTCGGTCTATCGTCGCTTTGCTGATGTGAATCAGTTTCTCAAGGCCGTTAAGGATGTGGTGGAGAAGAGTTAGGGGAAATGCGCGAATGCGCGAATTCGGGAATGCGCGGAAGAGTAAAGAAGAAAGAGGAATGAAGGGGAGAGGGCGAGCTGCAGCTCGCCCGTACAGAGGGGGCATCAATTAGCCGTGGGGCGCGAATGAAGAAACTAACGGTCTATATTCCTGAGGCGCAGGCTGAGGGCGTGAAGCAGGCGCTGTTTGAGGCGGGGGCGGGGTGTTATGCCAAGTATGACCGCGTTTGCTGGCAGGTTTTGGGGATGGGGCAATTTAGGCCGTTGAAGGGAAGCAATCCTTTCATCGGAGAGGTCGGGCAGGATTGTCACGTTGCGGAGGTTCGGGTGGAGATGATTTGTGAGGATGCGCTGGTCGGTGCAGTCACTGCGGCATTGCGAGCGGTTCACCCGTATGAAGAGCCCGCGTTTGATTTTGTGGAGATTTTGATCTGAGATATAATTAACCACAAAGAACGCAAAGAACACAGAGTAAAAAGCCGAGGCAAATGCCTCGGCTTTTTTCGTGTAATCAATGCCATTTGCCAATAGCCTTGGAGCAGTGGGATTGATCGTAACTTTAGAACTTTAGCACTCTCGAACTTTAGAACTTCTTTACGGCACCAGGAACTTGGCTGCGAAGGTGGCGATGTCGGCGCGGATGGCGGTTTGCTTTGCCGTGTTGGTGATATCGGAGAGGATATCAGCGATCCAGGTTCCGATCTTGTGCATCTCGGGTTCCTTCATGCCGCGTGTGGTGACCGAGGCGGTTCCGATACGGATGCCGGAGGTCACGAAGGGGCTGTTGGTATCAAAGGGGATGGAGTTCTTGTTGCAGATAATGCCTGCGGCGTCGAGGGCTGCTGCAGCATCTTTACCCGTGAGTCCGTTGCGGGCAACATTGACGAGCATGAGATGGTTATCAGAACCATTCGAGACGAGATGGAAGCCGCGGTCGTTAAGCGTTTTGGCGAGCGCTTGGCAGTTCTTGACGATCTGCTGGGCATAGGCCTTGAAGTCCGGCTGGAATGCTTCGCGGAAGCAGACGGCCTTGGCGGCAATGATGTTCTCGAGCGGTCCGCCTTGGAGTCCGGGGAAGACGGTCTTGTCAATGGCTTTTGCGTAAGCTTCACGACAGAGGATGAGTCCGCCACGAGGACCGCGCAACGTTTTGTGGGTTGTCGTGGTGACAAATTCCGCATAAGGCACAGGACTGGGATGCACGCCGCCAGCGACGAGTCCGGCAATGTGGGCCATGTCGACCATCAGCAGGGCGCCGACCTTATCGGCAATGGCTCGGAAGCGAGGGAAGTCAAGGATGCGCGGATAGGCGCTGGCTCCGGCGACGATCAGCTTGGGCTTGTTTTCAATCGCGAGCTTCTCGATGGCATCATAGTCCAGCATCTCGGTCTCCTTGGAGACGCAGTAGGGGACGATCTTGAAGAGCTGGCCAGAGAAATTCACCGGGCTACCATGGGTCAGGTGTCCGCCTTGATCCAAACTCATGGAGAGGATGGTGTCGCCGGGTTTCAGGACGGAAAAATAGACGGCCATATTGGCAGAACTTCCGCAATGGGGTTGCACATTGGCATGTTCGGCGCCAAAGAGTTGCTTGGCTCGATTGATGGCGAGTTGCTCGGCAGTGTCCACGGGGATGCAGCCGCTGTACCAGCGCTTGCCTGGGTACCCTTCGGCGTACTTGTTGGTGAGTACGCTGCCGGATGCTTCGCGAACCGCACGGGTCACGGTGTTTTCAGAGGCGATCAGATTGATGGTTGTGTTTTCTTGTTCAATCTGGGCGCAGACGGTTGCGTGGATCTCGGGATCAGCCGAGGCGAGGTGGGCAACTTCAGAGAAGCGTTCGGCACGCTCCAGCTTCTGAATGCGACGCAGATGGCGATGTTCTTTTGAGAAGGGCGTATCCAAAAAGGACTGGGTAATGGCCACAGCCTTATGTTCAGAGAGCGAGTCACCCGAAAGAACCAATACATTGCTGTCGTTGTGGGAGCGTGTCATAGCCGCAGCTTCGATGGAGTCGCAGAGTGCAGCGCGTACCCCTGAAAAACGGTTAGCGGCGATGCTCATGCCGATGCCGGTCGTGCAGACAAGGATGGCGAGATCGGCCTTCTTCTCAACGAGGGCTTCCGAGGCTTTGATGGCATAGTCAGCATAGTCCACAGAATCGGTGCAATGGGTTCCAAGGTCCTGTATGTGATAGCCACGGGTTTCGACAAACGTCTTCACCGCATTTTTGATCGCCAACCCACCATGGTCACAAGCAATAATCAGATTCATAACTAACTCCATCTTAGGTAAAAAGAATCCGCATACTATACCATCCTTCGGGATGTGTCGCAAGAATTGGCTATATTTTGTGAATTTTTTATTTTATGAGTGGTCAAAGAGGGATAAAAAGGATAACATTTGAAGTAATCATTTAAACAGGAGGATTATCATGTTTCCGACGTCTAGACGTACGTTCATGTCCAGTACCGTTGCGGCCTCAGCACTGAGCGCCTTTCCGTTTGTCCGTTCTGCGCAGGGCTTTTCTGCTTTCTCGAAGGTCAACCTGGCCTGTGTCGGCATCGGTAATCAAGGTGGCAAGGATATCGGTGACCTGTATGATACGGGCCTTTGTAACATCGTCGCCCTCTGCGACACAGAGATTGGCGACACGTCGGTGAAGCCACGCGTCGGCGGAATCCTCAAAAAGTTCCCGAACGCTCAGCGGTTCACCGATTTCCGCAAGATGTTTGATAAAATGGACAAGCAGATTGATGCTGTGCTCATCGGCACGCCCGATCATTCGCACTTTGTCATCACCATGGAGGCCATGCGCCGTGGCAAGGGTGTCTATGTTGAGAAGCCTCTCGCGCACTCGTTCAATCAGATGGAGCTCTTGATGGCGGCTGAGAAGAAGTACAAAGTCGCCTGCCAGATGGGTAATCAGGGACACTCGGAGGACAACTACTTCCAGTTCAAGGCTTATGCGGAGTCTGGAGCCTTGAAGGGTGTGAACAAGTTTGTTGCGCACATGAATGGCGCGCGCCGCTGGCACAAGTGGGGCGGGGAGGTCGCGAAGATCAAGGCTGCGCTGGCGAAGCAGGTGAAGCCCGATTTTATGGATTGGGACATGTGGCTGGCGCACGTGGCTGATCATGACTATACAGGCCAGTATCTGAATGGGGATTGGCGCTGTTTCTACGAATTTGGTAATGGAGCCCTAGGGGACTGGGGTGCCCATATTCTGGATACCGGCCATGAGTTTCTGAAGTGGGGTTTGCCGACCTCTGTCGAGCCCATTAAGATGGTGGGCTGGAATCCGATCACCTTCCCGATGCAGTGCACGCTGCAATTCAAGGTTCCTGCTCGTGGCGAGGGCTTGCCCGCCTGTGACATCTTCTGGTATGAAGGACAGAAGAATTTTCCGGAGATGCCTGAAGGCTTCAGCAAGGCTAAGGTGGTCACGGATGCACCGACCTCGGGTGGCGGTTCAGGCTTTGGAAAAGACCTGCCTCCGGGCAAAGAGGTCTATGGCGATGGATTTGTCTTCAAGGGTGGCTCGCATGGAAGTACATTGATTCCGATCGGACCGAACGCCAAGGATGTGGAGGCAAAGATGCCCAAGTATCCCAAGAGTCCGTCAAACCACTACAAGAACTTCTTGTTGAGTGTGAAGGGTGAAGAGACCTGCCGCTCGAATTTCGAAGTGGCGGCGCCACTCTGCCAGTTCATGGCCTTGGGCGTGATTGCTACGCGCGTGAATGCCAAGATTGAGTTTGATCTGAAGACCCGTCAAATCACCAATCACGAGGCTGCAAACGCGATGTTGCGCGTCGGCGAGCCCGCGCGTAAAGGCTGGGAAGATTACTTCAAGGTTTAGAAATCCTTTCACTTTATTGGCTTTGTGGAATACTTTTTCGCAAAGATCGCAATTGGGGTGAAGGACGGCGTGCCTGCGCAGTCGGCGAATACGCCGTCGGCACAGCTCGTCCTTCACCCAGCGTTCGATAAAAAATGATATGCAGGTGCTTGCACGAGATAAGCCCTGGCTGTATTCAGCCACTCGCGGGGCTTTCCGTGCAAGCACCCTAATAGCGGTCTTCGCGTAAAACATTTTTCATGTTTGTATGGTTGTCAGAGAGGGCGGACTTTTTTGGGGATGCAAAAAATAACACTACACTGTTTAATCATTTTCTTGGGTGTTCTCTCGGCGACAGCGGTGCCGTTGGCGCCGTTGAAAAAGGGTGACAAGACCAATGAGGTGGTGGTGGCGACGGCGACGCCTGAGATGATTGAGCAGGAGTATCTGAGGGTCGCAAAGAAGTGCGGTTTTACGATTGCTTACTCCTTGCCGGAACGTGTTTCAGGTGACATCTTGACGCCCGAGGAGGCGAAGGAGTTTCTGCCTTACTTCTTTGCCTCCCTGGACATTTTTCCTTCGCGCTTTCTGCAAGAGACCAAATTAAATACGGTTGTCTTATGTAGAAACTTATGTTTGAATGGCGTTCGGGCGGGGGGTGTCGCCAGTACGACGGGGATTATTGCCATTGATATTCCCATTTACTCCGCTGTCATTTACCACGAGATGTTTCATATTGCGGACAAGCAACGCAACAATCTCGAGTGGATAAAGCTCAACAGTAAGCAGTTTGTTTATGGAGGGAATGCCTTTAATAAAGAGTCGGAAGCGATGGATCGCTCAGATAAGCAGAAGATGGACGCTGCAAAGCGCAATAGGGATATCCGAAAAGATTTTGTGAGCGACTATGCGCTGACCAGCGAGATGGAGGATCGGGCCGAGACCTTTGCGGTTATGGTGACCGATCCGAAGCAGTTTGAAAAGATGGCTGCCGAAAGTCAGGTGCTCAAGCGTAAGGCTGAAAAGGTCAAAGGAATCGTTCGTGAATTTTCGCCAGGAATGAACAAGGATTTTTGGGCGTTCATCGCCAATAGTAATGATGAAACGCGTATGAAGGATCTGGTCACCCGCGCGGCTGTCAATGCGCAACGGCTCAAGGAGAAGAAGGCGGTGATTCGGAGCGGGTATGCGAAGTGAGGGAGAAGTTCTAAAGTTCTAAAGTTCGAGCCTCCTGCGCTAAAGCTACGGCGGCCGGGAAGTTCTAAAGTTCTAAAGTTGAAGAATGTGTTAATGTGTTAGTGTGTTAATGTGTTAGTTGGGAGTGAGAAATGCGTGAATAGGGGCCCTCGCCGGGGCGAGGCAGTCCCTAGGCTAAAAAGGAGAGAAGAGATGAGCAAATATTCGAGACGGGATTTTTTGGCACTGAGTACGACGGGTGTGGCGTGTGCCTCTGTTGGCTTGATGCAAGGATGTAAAACGCTTTTTGCAGCCAAGGCGAAACCTAAAGTCGGGGTGCAGCTCTATTCGATTCGTGAGTTGTGCAAGATTGACCTGGTCGGCACGTTGAAGGCGCTCAAGGAGATTGGCTATGCGGGCGTTGAGTTCGCCGGGACGTATGGCAAGAGCGCTAAGGAGTTGAAGCAGTTGCTTGATGACACAGGTCTTCTTGCCTGCGGGACCCATGCGGGCCTTGATACGATTAAGCCGGACAAGATCTCCGCTACGATCGACTTCTATGCGCAGTTGGGCTGCCCTTATGTGACGGTTCCCTATTTAAGGGCCAAGGACGCTGCGGGCTGGATCGATTTTGCGAAGCAGTGTAGTGCGGCTCAGGAGGTGTCTAAAAAATCAGGCATCCGTATTGGGTATCATAACCATCAGCATGAGTTTCGGGAGAAGTTTGATGGGGTGTCGCAGTTCCAGATCTTCTTTGACAACGCGTCGCCTGAGGTGAATATGCAACTCGATGTCGGACATACGGTGGCTGCGGGAGAAGATCCGCTCGCGTGGATCAAGAAATATCAGGGACGCATCTATACACCGCATGCCAAGGAAGTTTATCCCGGGCCTGGTATTCTGGGTCAGCCAGGTGAAGGCAAGAAGGGCGTTGACTGGGATGCTTTCTTTATGGCTTGTGAGGCCGATGTCACGGAGTGGTATGTGGTTGAGACGGAAGCCGACCCAAAATCAATTGAAAATGTACGTCAGTGCTTTGAATTCCTAAAGGCCAA
>CAYWNP010000073.1:0-13335 GCA_964459675.1 uncultured Akkermansia sp.
CCGACGTAGCCCCTCGGGCGCCCTGCGCCAACTCATCCTGCAGGGCAACAATCTCAGTTTCGGGGATAAGCTCGGCCTGTTTCTCCTGAGCCGTGGCAAAAACCGGCCCCAGTGCGAGCAGAATGGCCAGGCATCCGCAGCGAAAATTTATATTCCAACGTACAGCATTCAACGCAGATGAGTCCAGTCGTCGCTGTTGAGTATGCGATGTTAGATGTTTGATGTTCATGGTCAAACCCTGACTTAAAGCTGTCACATTGTTCTTCCTCTTCTTGTAGGGCTTGCGCTCCCGACCAAACGGGAGGGCAGGCGGGAGCAGAGGCTCTACAAGAACTCCGGTCACTGATGACTGGTTACCGTTCATTTAGCATCTTTATCAAATTTAAGACGTAACCGCTTCAATGTATCATAATAGACGCCTAGGGGAACGCCGGTCCAGGCAATCTCCGGCGGAAGCTTCGAATGCGGCAGACGCTCCTTGCCAGCGCGGCTGCGTTCAATCTTTGCCTCCCGGTCACGACCCAGTTTATCAAGAATAGCCGCTTTCGTAAGAAACATTTCTACGAGACCATGGCACTTACATATAGAGCTCCTGAAATCATCCTTTCGCTTCTCGATCGCCTTATCTATTTCACCCAGAGCGGAATTCCAGTCCTTGAGCCCCATATATGCAAGCGCCCGGCCCTGCAGACGGTCTGCATTCCACCAGTCATTATTCTCTCCGCCTGGTGAAACATATCCCTGGAAAGCCGCCAGCGCTTTTGTGAAATCACCTTTCTCGAGTAAATCGAAAGCCACATCCGCTCGGACTTTCTCTATATTTGACGCGATAGCGAGCGATATCGCTTCTGCCCCGCGCTTTTCGAAAGCCGTGTATTCCAGTCCGGATATCATCCATGCAAGCGTGCCGTCAGGACGGAACAGCAGCGGATTGGGAATCCTGTCAGCAGAGAGAATTCCCAGCTGCTGAACAAGCGGATTACTCACTCCATCGGGCAGAATTCCGACTTGCAGCTCAGCATTCAGACCGCCGGTCATTGCTCTTACAGCGTTCGTATCGCCGGGAAGAAATGCAACAACAGCCTTCACCCCTTTACTCGTATAACACCTGCCGAAACCGTTGACTCGATCAACAAGATTGCTCAGTGCCCTCAAATCCTCCGGCGGCTCAACAAAGATAACACCCAGCATTTCACCGGCGGCAAACGCGGGAACCTTGAATTCACCGCCGTCAGCCTTCTTCAGCATAAATTCTGAGCGGCGGTTTCTGTCGTCCGGATTATCATGTCCTGCAACCGCGTACCTGAACTTGTATTTCTGCACCCGCCCAAACCCATTCCCTCCGGGCGATGCCCAGAAACTGCGGTAGCGATGATGCCTGTCACGCAGAAATGCATACACCTGCCACAGCTCCGGGTGCTTGTTTTCATCCAGGGCCAGAAGTTTCTTACGATACTGCCCGTGACTGGTGCGGGAATTGGCCTCAACCGCCAGAATGGCCGCAGCGGCGAATGCTGAAGCCGGCGCCTCTGGGCCGCCGGCATCTTTGATTAAAGCTGACAAAAGCACGTCAGGGTCAGCACCCCGATTGCGCAACGCGTCCCTGGCAACACATACGCGGGCGGCCGCATCAGCACCGGCCGGCAAGTCTGTCGCCAGCACCGTCTGCGCCTCCTTCACAGCCTCCTCCAGATGCTTTGGTTTGCGGGCAAGATTCCACATGCCGGTCAGGGAGATGATCCTGCAGTTACGAACAGCCCAGAGACCCGGTGATGTTGCATATTTCTTGATGGTATCGGAACAAAGCTTCTCTGCCTTGACGTAGTTGTCCAGCTCCTGCTTCCGCGTCAGCCGGTAACGGAAGGGAGGCGGGGTAAAGCAGGACTGAATGGATTTGAGCTCTCCCGCAAGATCAGGACTGATTCCAGGTCCCCCGTCACCTGCCGCAAGGAAGTCCCCTATGAACAGCGACCTCAGCTGCGAAAGGTAACGCTCATCATCCAGCGCCTCCGCGATGCCCGGCAGGCTCCAGCCGCCATGCGCGCCCCCATGAATACCATGTACCGCAGTGATGCCAAGATGCTCAGGAGGCGATGCCAGCAGGGCATGGCCCTGACCGTTCACAAACACCGCGTTCGGGTCCCTCTCGGCATAAGCCCGGAATGCCGAATTCTGCCTGCCGCCGGGAAGATGCAAAGCCGTCCAGTTCAGCTTCATTTTACGAAGAAGCTCTTGGCCCGCGTCAGGCATTTCATCCACATTCAGGCTGAACACCTCAAAGCGCCCCTCGTATTGGTCCTGCAGGGCCTTCACCGATCCCAGATATTCCTCGATCTTTGGGGTCGCCTGGGACCAGAAACAGAGAACGTATTGATGCCCCATAAGATCATAAGGAAAAGTGAAAGAATCGCCGTCGGCGCTCTTGTATGTCCCGCTGAATACGGCTTCCGTCTCAGCTCCCAGATTGGCCTTACGCCTGAACTCTATGACTTTGTGGTCGCCGGCAAAGCGTTTGAACATCGTGTCTTCTATCTTATCAGCCAGATCAAATGACATTAGTTTTGTTGCGACGAGCGACCCCATCACAAGGCTCTTCCACTCAGCCGGTGTACCGTGATAACGGGCAAGCATCTCCTCAAGCGCCTGCTCACGCTGTGCAACTGTGGCATCTTTAAGGGCGAGGCTTCTTTCCGATAGCAGCATCTCTGCTTCCAGGCGGAGCTCTGCGTATCCATCCGGAGCCTTTAGAAGCTTTTCGCAGGTTGCAAAGATAGCATTGCGATTATCCTCTGTCACCTCAAGTGCGAACACCCGCTTCTGGGCATTAAACATGACTGCAAGCGCTTCATACCGGTTGGGCGCCTCCCCTGCCGCCGTAAGAAGTGCTTCTGCTTTACGAATAACACTCTTGTACACCCTGCGCACATCAACAGAAGACTTTCCGTTCAATCCCTGCGCCAACTCCTCATTCAGCGCGGCGATCTCTTGTTCCGGTATGCCTGCACTGGCAGCAGACTTCTCCTGAGCCACTGCAACCAAAGGAGTACACACCAGCATGAGCGCCATCGCCAGATTAAACACCATCATTGATAACTGATCACTGATCACTGATGACTGATAACTGATCACTGCTATCTCCCTTATCTCTGATAAATCGGGATATACCTATGCGGAGTCGCCAGTATGATTATCGCCATGGGCGTCTCGTAGCTAGCGGTTTTGCCCGTTGGTTTCCCGGTCCATGATCCCTCAGGCCCCTGCCTCCGAATCAGCGCATCACGTATCAGCGGGTACCATTCAGCATACTCTTTATCACCTGCTTGGACCATCGCCTGAACAGCATAGTAGTGGCAGTAGTAGTATTCGCCGACATTGTTGTCGATGATACCGGGCGATCGCTCCTTGAGAAAACGCAATGCAGAAAGGACCATTTCAGAACCCCGCGCACCAGCAAGCTGTGCGGCATATGCGCCGCCGCCGGTACAGGCAATCGAATCGTTCTTCGCTACTCCAGTTGGCACATAGTTAAAACCACCTGTTTTCTGGCTCGACGCTGATTCAAAATATTTAACAACTTTTGAGATCGTCTCGTTCGGCACCACTATTCCGGCCTGCCGTGCCGAAGCTAACGCAATAAATACCATCACCGTCACCGATGTGTCCTGACCGCCGTCAGCAGACGGCTGATAACGCCAGCCGCCACCCCCGTTTTGCGACCGCAGGATTACATTCACCGCAGCCTCTATGGCTTTCTGGATTGCATCATCATCCTTTTTGTCCCTCGTCATTCCCCATATCTCGGTCAGCGCAAGGGTAGCCAGCCCGTGCTCGTACATTGTGGAACCCATGTAACCGTCAGGGCTTTCCTTCGCTTTTTTCAGAAGCCACACTTTCGCGCGATCCAAAGCAGCGCCGTTCGGACCCGACCCTGGAAACTCCGCTCTGGCCATAAAGCTCATCAAGGCCAATGAGGTAATCGCAACAGCCCTTTCGCCATCCTCTCCGCTCGCCCAGGAACCATCCGCTCGCTGTGTGGCAAGCAGATGCTTGAGACCCTTATCAATGGCCTGCGACGCCTTTGCTGTCAATTCCGGCGAATCATTCTGCTGCGCCAACAGCGGAGCAGCCAGGAGCGAGTAAGCGAGTAAGCAGGAGACAACCTTGAACCTTGAACAGTGAACGTTGAACCTTAAACTCTTCATTTCGCCAACCTTTCGTAATAGTCCTTGAGAATCGCACGATACTCAAGCGGCAGTTCGCGCGCAAAATTCTCGTTGAGCGCGGCACGTTCACGGCGGCCAAGCACCTCCCACTCCAGCTTGCCGTCAGGCGGACGTTTACCTGATACCGCGCCAGGCATGAACAGCATCATCTCATGATCAATTTCTATGAAATCAATCGACGGGACAGTATCACCGCCACTCACTCCAGCAGCCGTCTTTAAGAATTTCAATGTATATTCGACAATGAAATGGCGAAGAGTGTCTGCCGCCTTATCCTGGCCCGCGACTGCCTTTACACGGTCAGACGCCTTGGCGTTTGCAGCGGCCTTCGACAGCTCATCCTTTGCTGCAACGAGCTTCAAATGCAGATTGGCAGGTGGAATAGGCTTCGGCGGTGTCGGAACTGCCACGGGCTCACCCTTCTTCGGCATAACGACCTTTGCTGCCACCACAGGGTTCACATGGGTCTGTGCAAGCTTTATAAACGGGTCACAGGCTTTCTCGAGTTCGTGCAGCTTAGGCTCAAACCCCGCCAGTTGATCCGGTTTTGCCGCGCAGCTCTCTCTATACAGCACCTTCTGACTGGCAGCCATTGCCACCACCTGCTTGAGGAGAACGACCTGCTCAGGATCTTTTTGTCCTGGCGCCGGCGGACCAAGAAGAGCAGGAAGCAAAGTCATAAGCCTGCTGATTTCAGCAGCGTCGGTTTTCAAGGCCTGCTCCGCCAGCGCCATTTTCGCTGCGGCCGCAGATTTGTCGCCACCCTTAAGAGCACTTTCAGCCTCAGCCATATATCCTGCGCAAGCATCGATTAATCCCAGCCCCGTGATCTTGTTGATCAGCTTCCAGAATGCATCCGCCCTCGATTTGAGAGTTCCCTGCTCTTTGGCAAGCGCCACTGTATCAGCCGCGGCAAGCGTCTTCAAACGGAGCCGGCGCTGGGCCTCGCGTATGAGCACTCCTTCCTGTGCCGTCTCATGAAGAGCCTCTACAACTTCAAGAACGTATCGGAACTGTGGGATCACCTTATCAACCTTGCCGCGCAGTTTCCCAAGGGTCTCGACAACAAATGCCTGCGCGTCAAGAGCTTCAACCTGATCCTTTTTCTCCAAAGCGGTTCCGGCCGAATCCATATCATCCTTGGCAAAGACCATTACCGTTCCGGATTCGACCATATGCGCAATAGGATCAAGAGAGATAACCACAGCACCAATGGCATGAATCAGATTCTTCTGTGGTATTGCCAGTCCCGGAAAATTCTCTGGCTTCGTCTTCCGCGTTACCTCCAGCATATCACGCTGTTCTTCTTCAATTTCGCCTACGTAGCGGCTTGGAGCGACAGCCTTGTCAGTGGATCCGACTATTGCTGCGTAAGCCGCAAGATTAGTCCCATGCTCTGCAAGCATCGCCCGGGCGCCAGCCAGTGCGGCAACAGCGGCATTCTCGCAGGCAACTGCCTCGCCGGGCTTGTTGTCCTTCAGTAAAGGTATTGCCTGCTTCATGGACTGGACAGCCTCCTCGATACAAACCGGTAGAGAGACCGAATACTCTGATGGCATAGCGGCGGTGTTGACCTGGTCTACAACCTCCAGCCTTAGCTCATCAACAGATTCCGCGAGCGCCTGCTCTTCGTCACCCAGGTACTCCGACTTAGCCTTCTTGGCAGCTGCATCTTCCGTTCTCTCCAGTATACTGAGCTGAACCTCGGCAAACCGTCCAAGCCTCTTGGCAATCTCCTGCGCACCATAATTGAGCCGGTCGATCCTGATCTGCTGCGTCAGGGCCGCAATTCGTTTGGTTGCCATGTCAGCCAATTCGGCGAAAGATTCCTCTGCCTTTGACTGGGCCTTTTCAGCAGCGTCACGGTCCCCGGCAGCAATATGCGAAGCCGCCTTCGTCAGGGCGTCATCGGCCGCACCAAGCAAGTCAGCAACCGGCGGAGGCGCCGGGAACACAGCATCGAAAAGACGGGTTCGGCGCGCCGGAATCTCAGGCATGAGAAGCATCTGCAGATTCCTGTGCAGCTTCGTCTGCGCGCGGGCAAACTCTGCGCTGCGCTTCTTGAACACCTGCGCGTCAAGTTCTTTGATCTCTACCCGAAGCTTCTTCTGTCCATCCGCCTGCAACAGGAACAGGTCCCGGGCGATGGCAAGGGCCTCGCGTTCCGAGCCTACTCGCAGACGAAATTCCGCTTTGAGCAGCGCCTGGATTACTTCAGTCTGGAGTCGTGCCGCCTCGGCAGACCCGCCCTCGCGCACCAGGACAGAAGCTTTCTGAAGACGTTGCTCAATGCCGCCATTTATCATCTGCTTGACCAGACGGGTCAGCGTGAACTCGATCAGCGCCTCATCAATCGTGCTCTCCCTCTCCCTGGGGCTGGCCTTAAGCAGGCGCGTCAGCCATTTTCCAAGTCGCTCCTGCTCCAGGGCCAGATCGGCGTTTCCGCCGGTCAGCATAATTGTACGCAGGCGTAATGAGGCCTGGGTCTGTGCCGTCCCATGCAGCTCACGCGCCATTACATCGGCTGCGTCCTGATAACCAAGCTGCAGAACAAGCAGTCCGAGTTCGCGCGCGGAGCTGTTTACCATATTCTGTGCCTGAACCTTCAAGGATTCGCTCCTGCCTCCCTTGCCGCCCTCGCTTACCTTGCTGCTTGACTCGCCGGCCAGCTCCCTGAGAGCAGATGCCGCCTCGGCAACATGCCCGGTGGAGACAATCACCAGTTCTGAACGTAAGTTAACGAGCGAAGCGGTCAGCGCCGCATTCGTTATGCTGTTTGCCGCAAGGTCGTCGGTCAGATCAAGCATCTGCCCGGCAAGCGCCTTCAGCCGCTCGCGCATCAAGTCCTGGCGAACTGCTTCAAGCTGGCATGTCTGGACGAATACCGGATCGGCGGGATCAAGCCGCAGGACTACCTCGTAAACTTCACGTTCTTCCCTGTAAATTGTCCTGAGCTGCGAAAGCAGGCGTTTCTTCTGTTTCTCGATCTGCGCCAGGTAGTCTCGTTTGGACATGAACTGAATGCGGCGCGCTTCCGAACGAACCCGATGAGGGCCCCCGGGCGGCGGATACCGGTCAGCCAGTTCAACGGCAAATGAGATCGTCTGCCCTACAGCAAGGTTGGTCAGTACAGACCGATAGTCCCAGTCTATCAACTGTTCCTGACCCTCGACAGGGACTGCGGGTTTAAACGGAACCTTGGTTTCTTCTGTCTTATCGACACGATAGGCAATGACAGACTCTGCGATCCCGTGATCGTCACGCCCACGGAAGGCGAGGTCCAGTTTCCGGCCAAGGGTTGCATAAATATTGCCGTGAGGCGCGGTCAGCTCAACAGTCGGTGGCTGATCCGGGGCCACCTGCAAATAGTGACTGGGACTTGCATAAGAAAAACCATGCTCCTTCTCCACCCACGTAAAGCCATACGCCAAGGATTCCGTCGCGGCCTGCTTGAAAGAGACTGTTCGCCCATCCGCGCTGATCTCCATCGGGATCGATTTCTCATCCGGCAGATTCAGCTTGGCCACCTTCACCGCCTGATCAAGCTTGAGGGTCCAACTGATCTTTGTTGTTTCCGGCACGGTGAGCGTCAAGGCTTCAACTGTTTCTGCAGGCCGTCCCGTATACGCAGGGTACTCCAGCTTCACGGCGACACGCTCGATTACCGGAGCCGAGATCACCTTGACTTCATACCACGCACTGCGGGCATCGCCAGCCATCAAGCGGTATTCAAAACTACGAAACGCCGTATCGATTGTATATCCGCATGTCCCCTTGACAATATCAATCGTGCGCACACGAGCCGCGCCTTTTCCTGTGCGAAGGGCGATTTTTGCCTGACGCGGGATCACACCTGTCACGCGTGCACTGATTTTTGCCGGAGCTCCCTCCTGCACGACCAACGCCCCCTTCGGTATCTCCAGATGGGTACGTGTCGGATAGTCAATCGCCAACCACGGTGTAAAGATTCGCCCAGCCCCGGCTGAAAGCAGGGTCCCGTAATTCAAGGAAAGAACGCTCAAGAAAAGCACAACAGCCACTGCGAGCACTGCGGGTCTGCGCAGAGACTGCAAGCGCACAACTGTATCAAGTTTGAGTCCAGATACTGTAACCTCTGCCTGCTTGAGCACCCGTTCCGAAAGCGCTTCGGACGCGCCAACTCCTGCCTGTGTCCCCCGCAACTGCACAGCACTGACCAGCAGGCTCTCCAAACCGCCGAGTTGCTTTTCGATCTGCAAGGCTGTGTGCGCGGGATTAAAAGGTCGTACCAGCCGCCAGCCCGCTCTCCAGGCCTGAACAAACGGAACCACCACCACCACGCCCAGCAAGACCAGGCGTCCCCACGCCGGTATATCAACAAACCAGTCAAGGATGACACTCGCAACAAAGAGCAGCACGCTCCAGCGCAGAAAAACAAGTGCGCCTTCTGACAGCCGCAGCCCTTGCTCCCGGCGCCACACAGCCTTTAGGCTTGTATCAAGTTTCATGGCAAATCATACCTCCGTCTCACAAGCCATTCCAGCCCCATCAGCGTCACCAGTACTAGAGCCAGCCATCCATTGTCCCAGAGCGGAACCTCCGTCGTAAAAGTCGTCGAATACGGTTCAAGTTTCAACAACGAAGGAAGTTCGCTGACCTCTAAAGTGCTCAGGCATTTCCCGCCGGAAAGGTCAGCAATTCTGCGCAGGTGTTCGAGTTGCATGGCCGTATCATCCATCTCCGGCTCAACATCCGCGACCTGAAACTCGGTCGCGCTGGCCAGGGAGCGGTCCGTCGCATTGGCCTCCACCTGATAACGTCCGGGCTTTGTCGGCGAGAAATAACCCTCATAGAGTCCTGGATTACCTGCATCCGGCCGCAGGGTTAAATTCTGTGGCGGAGCTCCTGGAACATCTAAAGAACGCACGCTGACAACAAAACCCGACTGCAGTATCGGCTCGAACCTGTCATCGAGCAGATGGGCATAGATCTGCGCCTGCCCGTTGACAGAATAGATCGCACGATCCGTTTCAAGACGTATCCGCTTGTGCTCACCCATCAAGCGCGAGAGCGTGAGAAACTGGATGCACTGCGACCAGACGCGCCAGTGATATTTGTCACCGGTTTTGAAACGAAGCAACCACATGCGATCCGTGCCGATCATCATACACTTGCCTGTTCCGTAGCGTTGCCAGGCGACCAACGGATATTGTTTCGCACGCGACCGCGTGTCCGAGAGTGTCGCCAGAACCGTTGCGCCTGGACGAGGCTCCAGTAAGGGCGGTATCTGGTCCAGCGGCGCCACGCGACTCCAGACACTGTCGTTCTCTTCCTGGTCCATCTCCAGTGTCATCACGAGGCTGCTCTTCCCCTCTGGTGTCAGAACTGGATAGACACTGTCATCCACGGCTTCCCACTCGGCCTCGGGCTGGAACTTCACTGGGAGCATCTTCTCGACCGGAGTCCCGGCATAACTTGATGGAGCGTACCTTGAACCGCACAGCATCAGAAGCGAACCCCCGCGCTCCCTGACAAGCTCTTCCAGCCTCAAAAACTCATCGCCGCTGAAAAAGGCTGAATCCACATCGCCGAGAATCACCAGATCATACTTAAACGCCTCCTCGCGGCGCTCGGGAAAGCGGGCGATGTACTCCGTGGAATTGCGGGCGATTTCAGGTCCGGAGCGCGTCGCGATAAAGGTCGCATTGATGCGCGGATCGCGCTTCAGCATCGCACGCAAATAGCGAAACTCCCAGCGCGCACTGCCTTCAATGCAGAGCACATTGATCTTTTCGTTCACAACCCTCACGCTGCGCGCAACGACGTTATTCTCTGCGGTCGCCTCGTCAGCAAAAGGCTCCAGGCTCACCTCAACCTTGGCCGCTCCCTTTTCGCTCAGATCCACATTAAAAAAGATATCCTCAAACTGAAGTCCACCCGCCAACTTGATCCTGCGGCTGGCCACGCTCCGGCCATTCAGTTTCACGACCAGGTTTACCGTACGCTTCTCATAGCCTTTGGACCGGATTTGTACGCGGACAGGAACCTTGTCACCTGTAAAGGCCACTTCCTGCATCACAATATTCCGGATTGATACATCATCCGGATCAGCAAGCCCCAGTGGAATCGAATACACCGGGACACCTTGGATTCCAAGGTTGTTCAGCACGGTCTCCGCACGACGGGAAGAGGTTTCCAGTCCGTCAGACAGGAGGACAATGCCCGCCAGCGGTATGCCCCGGCCTGTTTTAGAGACAGCTTCCAATGACTCTGAAATCGAGGTCCCCGACTCTTCGGCGACCAGTCCCTGCAAGGAAGGGATGGGTCTCATCTCTTCATTACCGAGCAGGCGCAGCGTGCTTCCAAAGACATAATAGTCAATGTCGAGCGACTTGCCGAGCGACTGGAAGATGGGCTTCGCCGTCTTCTGGATCAAGCTTCCTGCAAGATCCACACGTGATGCCGCAGCAATAGCCTCACGTTGTTTCGTGTCGAGCTCAATCACCGCCCGATTGACATCCGTCGTCGCAGATAAGGGCAGAAGGCCCAAGGCTACTCCAGCCTCAATCACATCAGCAGGGCGCTTCCGTTGATCCTTGATGGACATGCTCGCCGAGACATCAATGAGTACGGACAAACGACGCTTGATCTGCTGGGTACGCTCGCGTACAGCGATGGGCTCAAATAACGCAGCCACCAGCAAGCCTAGGACCAGCAACCGTGCGACAACCAAGCCGAGGCGTATGCGCTTGGGCACCCCTGCCTGTCGCCGATACAACATCGCGACCAGAAGCAGAATACCCGCGATGGCCAGCATGACCACAAGCATTGATGCGGGGCGTCCCCACATCAGCTCCTTGATCCCGATACTATTTAAGAGAAAACTCATTTCGCTCCCCTCAACCTCTGAAGCACCAGCGCAAAGAGGCTCTCAATCACGAGAAAGGCTAATCCCATCCAAAGCAAGAGATGCGACAGGGAACGCGAGGTGCGGGCCTCTTCAACGCTGGCAAGCAACTCCGCTTCGGACCGCATCAGCCGGAGTCCTGAACCCTCAAGCGCTTTTGCAGCTTCCGACACCGACAGGCTCTTCACCAAGGATTCCTGTGTGTCCACATTGACGGCGATCGGCTTGCTCTCCGCTTGCAGGTTCACCCGAGCTAGGTAAAAGCCTGCTTCGCGCGTGTTTCCTAAAAGGGCGACATACTGTTCACGATAATCGCGAACCGGAACTGAGAGTGTCTCCCCGGACGGGGTATCAAACAGCGCCTCGGTCGTATCCGGCTGGTCGGTATAGGAGAGGGAGAGTGCATCGCCGACCTGGCGCGGGGTCTCAAACTCACGGGCCGTCAGATAGGTGACCATCTGCTGAAGCAGCATGGGAAAGACAGGGGTCACGGCCATATTATTCCATGAGGGTCCGGCAGTCGTGGTAAACATGAAGACATGACCGCGGCCCAGCGTATGCTCCAGCAATACAGGCGCCTCCCGGCCGGCAAGGGTCAGCACCTTGACGCTCGTGGCCACAGGCTTCACACGGAGCAAGGTACGGAACGTGGTTTCATTCAGAAGATCTTTCTGCAGGGAGAGGAGGGCGCGGCTGACAGGATGGTCCGTCAACGCAGGATCCAGAGGACGCCCCACCCCCATCGCATCGCTTGTGCGCATCGTACGCTCAATCACTGCAGGAAGCAACCGGGTCCCCTCCAGTGTTGAACGCTGATTCCAGACATCCGCCTTCACATTCTCACCACCGAACCAGATCAAACCATGTCCTGACCTTACATACGACTCAAACGTACGTGCCTGCTCGGCGGTGATGTCTGGCACATCGGACAAGATCACCACATTAAAACGTTTCAGGTCCTGACTGGGCAGCTCCACCCACGGTACCTGCTGGACAGCGAGATCCTCCTGCCCCTTACTGTTACCCCGCGCACGGAGTGCCGCCGCAATTAAAGCTCCTGCTCCATCAGAGCCGCCCGTACTGCCATCCACACAGAGGACAGAGACCTTGTCCTGAATCACGGCAACTGCCCGACGCACGTTGTCCACAGGAAGCGCATCGTCGGCGATCTCTGCAGAAATCCGTACAGGGCCGGCATCCCGGAAGGGAAGGAAGAGCGAAACCGACTCAGCCGTACCTGGCGCGATCATGGGAATCACCTTCACATCCACACTGATGTTGTTCACAAGGCCAGAGACCTTCACCTGCTGCGCGACTATCGAACCGCAGTTTCGCACCGTCGCACGATAGCGCGCAATCGAACCCTTGCGAAGAACACCCGAGACCAGTTCAAGCCCGGTCAGCGCCAGATTCTCCAGACCCGTTTCGACCGGAATCACAAAAAGCGACGTCGTCTTTGTCAGATCCTTAAAAGCTTCACGAAGCCAGACAGAGCGTGTCTTCCAATCCTTTTCCTGCAAATCCGTGAAGAGATAGATCTCTTTCTGCGGGGCTTTCATCTCACTGGCAAGTTCTTTCAGGAAGCGGGGCAGATTGTCAAGGTCCAGCCCTTCGACGGTTGCCTTCTGTGCGCTCAGGAGCTCTTCAAACGCCTTGGGGTCAAAAGCGATGTTCCGTGCCACAACCCTGTGTTCTGCCCCCAGCAGAACGAACGTCACGGGATCACCCGGACGGAAACTCTGCTGAAGCGATCTGATCTTTTCAAGCGCCTTGTCAAAACGCGTGGCACTCCCCTCCTTATGCTGCATACTGAAGGAGGCGTCCAGAGCAATGATCACGGCCGCGCGCGGTTCACCCAGACGTGCAACGAAGCCTTTCGCCTGATTCACAAAAGGCCGGGCCAAGGCAAAGACGATCAACAGGAGCGCCAGACACCTCAAGAGCAGAAGGAGAATATCCTGAAGGCGCAACTGCCGGGAACGTACACGGACGTTCTTGTTGAGGAACTGCATCGCAGCCCAGTCCGTATGCTTGACCTGATACCGGTTGAGCATATGCGCCAGGATCGGCAGCGCGAGCCCCAGTCCAGCCAAAAGTAGTAATGGATTCAAAAAACTCATAATCTCGCACCCACGGACGTTCCTGACAACGTAGATTCCCGATTGAAGAAAAACTCACTGAGTACGGCGTCCAGGGGACGCGAGGTGTCAATGGTCATGTAATCCA
>CAYWNP010000074.1:0-13309 GCA_964459675.1 uncultured Akkermansia sp.
TGAAAGCGGTAGCCACCATTCATCTCAACGACTTCAATGCCCAAGCCAATGCGCTCCAACTCCTGTTCGATACCTTTGAGTGCATCGGTCACCTCACGCGGAGAGGCTTCTGCAAAGAGCTTTAGGGTGTCCTTATTCGGCTCGGTCGCCTGTTCAGCCACATGGTTCAGGCAGGTGCGAATATCCTCAATGGTCAAGGGATGATCTGCACCGAAGAGCAACGCGCCGACAATCTGTTGAAGACTTGAGGGCAAGGGCAGTTTGACATCATCTGGGCTAGACATGGTTATCTCCTCCACTCACTTCTGGCAATATCGGTTCATAACGGGCGGACGATTCCGGAAGAATGACAATCTCGTGGAACGAATCATTCTGTTGGAGCACAATCTGGTGCATGCGAAGGAGCTCCAACAACGCCAAGAAGGTCACAATGATCTCGCCCCGAGGCGATTCCGCATGAAAGAGCGAGGAAAAGTAGACATGCTGGCGCTCACGCATCATCACCACAATCGCCTCCATCTTGTCTGGAACCGACCAACGGATTGCATCCAGATGGCCTAGGGGCTCCATCACCGCACGTGACAGCACATCCTGGAAAGCGCTCAGGAGATCAAAAAGTCCGATATCCCCTAACGCCTGGCCAGCATCCACAGGGTCTGGCTCAAAGTCAGGCGCCTCGCCTCCATACGCAAAAGACTCATGCTTCAATGTTTCACGTTCGAGCAACTGCCCTGCGGCATCTTTAAACTTTTTATATTCGATGAGTTGGCGGACCAAGTCAAGCCGTGGATCAACCCAGTCCTCGTCACTGTCCTCTTCACTGCTGCGTGACTCGACCGGCAGGAGCATGCGGCTCTTGATCATCATCAGCGTCGCGGCCATCACCAGAAACTCGCCTGCGATATTCAGGTCCAGCATCCGCATGATATCCAGATAGTCCATGTACTGCCGGGTGATCTTCTCGATGGGAATGTCGTAGATATCAACCTCTTCACGGCGAATCAAATACAGCAGGAGATCCAGCGGTCCTTCAAAGACCGCTAGGTCCACCTTGTACTCATCCGCCAATAATGTTTCTACAGACATATAAAATCAACTGGTTCTTTAAATTGACTGCACGCTAGGCAAGCCCCACGGCCTTGCGGGCCTTATCCAAGGTTACGCTTGCGGCTGCACGGGCACGCTCTGCACCTTTACGCAAGACGGACTCCACATACTCGGGATTCGCCTTCAGTTCGTCGCGCTTCGCGCGGAAGGGCGCAAACTGCTCTTCGAAAATAGACAGCAAGGCTTTCTTCGCATGGCCATAGCCATAATTTCCTGCGCGATAGTTCGCATCCATCTCGGCACGCTGCTCAGGGGAGGCAAAGAGTTTATAGAGCGCGAAGATATTGCAGGTTGCTGGGTCCTTAGGCTCTTCGAGTCCCTTGCTGTCCGAGACAATCTTCATGATCCGAGCCTTGGTCTCCTTCGGGTCGCCAAAGAGTTCGATCGTGTTGCCGTAGCTTTTCGACATCTTCTGTCCATCAAGTCCGGGGACAACCGCGACCTCTTCCTGAATGGAGGGCTCTGGAATCGTGAAGACCTCACCAAATTGGTTATTGAACTTCAGTGCGATGTCCCGTGTCACCTCGACATGCTGTTTCTGATCGCGGCCTACGGGAACAAGATTCGACTGATAAATTAAGATGTCCGCCGCCATCAAAACAGGATAAGCAAAGAGTCCATGCGACGGCGCAAAGCCTTTTGTCAGCTTATCCTTGTAGGAGTGACACCGTTCAAGCAGTCCCATCGGGGTCACCGTCGAAAGCAACCACGCCAGCTCATGAACTTCAGGAACGTCACTCTGCCGGAAAAAGATGGTCTTCTCGGTATCCAGTCCACAGGCCAAAAAATCGAGCGCGACATCCCACGTGTCCTGACGCAGACGCACCGGGTCCTGGACGGTCGTCAACGCATGATAGTTTGCAATAAAGAGATAGGTTTCACCTCGCTTTTGCAACTCGAGCGCAGGGCGCATCATACCAAAATAGTTGCCCAGATGAAGTTTGCCTGAGGGTTGAATACCCGAAAGAATTCTCATAAACCGCCTATCTCTTTCCCTATGAATGATTGAAGGTGAAAGTATAGCGTTTTATCAGCCCTAATTCAAGCTAGCGCATCAGACTATTTACGAGACTATTTTTCAGTCAAAAAGCGCGAGCAGAGGGGCCTTATGGGACATGACTGCGTCATAGCCGCTCTTGATTGCCTGAGGGGCGTGGTGAAACTCAAGGGTTCCCAGAGCCCCCACCTTCGGCTGGATCAGAAGATCCGGCGGTTCACGCAAGAGGCGCTCACGGGTTATTGAATTTTCAATCGCCCGAAAGGTCCAAAGGAGCACATCCATCAGAATCGGGGATTTTACGATTGGGTCATGGTTACACCCCCCGAGGTTGATATCCACCCCGACGACGTGGGTCGCCCCCATCTCCCGTGCCACGCTGATGGGCAAGGGATTGACCAAACCACCATCCACAAGCCACTGCCCCTTTCCATGTTCGACAGGGGTAAAGACCCCCGGAATGGAGAAGGATGCCCGAAGCGCCTTAAAGAGATCGCCCTCCATGATGACCACCTCTTTTTCACGTCTCAAGTCTGTCGCGACCGCCGCATACGGGATCTGTAGCTGGTCAATTCGCTTGACCGGGATGAGCGATCGTAAGAGATCAACAATGCGTTTACCTTTCACAAGACCGGAACGGGGAATATTGACCTCGAAGAAGAGTCTGGCAACCTGCTTCCAGTCAATGGTGGAAGCAAACCGCTCGGCCTCCTCGAGCACGCCTGCGGCATGGATCGCCGCCACGATGGCTCCGATGCTGGTGCCGACGACCATATCAGGCTTGCACCCCAGCTCATCAAGAGCTCTGAGAACGCCGATGTGAGCCCAGCCCCGTGCACCGCCACTCCCCAGAACCAAAGCTGTCTTTTTCTTCATTGCTTTCATAATCTATTTTTTTCAATCGTTTTTTACGGCCCCGATCCCCTGTCGGCTGATCATGGTTTTGTTATGGGTACCTGCACATTGTTTGTGGTCATTTTGTAGACTGGGGCCGCATAATAGGTCTCATTTGAAAGATAGGATGGGGTGTGGCGGCGCTTTTTAGGATTTCGTACAGGCCCCTCTTCTGCATGCCAGCGCGCATCCGGAAGCTCCCGCATCAAGCGTTCATGAACCGACTCCTTGGGTGCATCCAGTCGATATATCATCGCAAGCTGGTTCAGCGTAATAAAGCTAGGCGTCCAATAAGCCCCTGGGATCGGCGGAGGCGGAACCAGCACATACTGCTCAAGCGCTAGCTCCTCGGAAATACCGAGCTTCATGTCAGCCAAGAGATCCTCCTCTTGAGGTGTCTTGACAACAAGGGGTTCCAAGGGGGGTGGAGGTGGTTGGATCTTCCCAAAGGTAATATGTGTGACGGGGCCATCCACTCGATTATTTCGACTTGTCAGTTCCTGATGATAGAGAGACATCACCGTCAGGACGATACTCACGGAGAGCAGTAACAAAGCAGCGCGGCCCAACCACGCGGGCGGTTGCACACGTTGCCACCACGGGATCTGCGTTCTGACTTTAAATAGGCCTTGGTCTTTATGGAGTGCACTGCGTAACGGAAAAAGAACCCTACGCAGCTCGTCGCACTCCTTGCGACACTCGGCACAGGTAAAGAGATGGCACGTTACCTCGTCCTGCTCTTGCGGGGAGAGGTCGCTGAGCAACCAGGAGGTCAGTTTTTCTTCAAATGGGCAGCTCATGTTCTCCTCCTTCCTTTCGTTTCACCTCTTCACCTAAACGTTTCACTGCGTGATGCAGCAGGTTTCCAACATATCCTGTCTTCTCACCCATAATCTCTGCGATCGCCTCATAACTTAATCCCTGTTGCAGGCGGAGCAGCACGACCTGTTGTTGGAGCGGCGAGAGGACCGACAGACACGAGAGGACTAAGGCTTCGCGTTCATCCAATCCCGTCTCTGGCAAGGCCTCTGTCCCCTGCTCAGCAGAAAATGCCTCATGCAACTTGCGCTGCCGCTCTTCCGATCGGATGAGATCAACCGACTCATTATGGACCACCGTGTAGAGCCAGTTTCGAACTTCATCGGAAGGCCCCTCCACGGGAGGTACACGTTTTGACAGCTTGATCCACGCATTCTGAACAACATCCTGAGCGAGAGTGGCATTGTTCATCAACCGAGCCGCATAGCGGAGAAGCGGCATTTGAAATGCCGCAATCACCCGGGCTAAGCCCCGCTGTTGAATATCGTTTGCCTTCACAGTTTGTAATCATAACGAAAATCGTTTCAACGCGCAAAGGAAATCACCATTTAGAGATTGACTGCTGTGACCAGGATATCCCCTGTTTCCGCTGATGAAGGGATCAAGCCCTCGACTGGCTTCAGGGCATCCTTGCTCGTGGTTGGCAAATTGCGATAGTACACCATCAGTTGCAAGGCTGCGAGGCAGGTATCCATCACCGGTCGGTCTGTATGATGATCCTTATTTTCCCACCAGCCGATCTCCTGGGGCATTCCTTTGTGATCCACATACCCAGATTCATTCGCTCCCAGCGTCTTCTGGGCCGAGCCGTAGATCTTTTTCATCTGTTGATTCCAGGTGTCCCAACGCTTGCCGCCCACATGAAAGCGGCACTGTGTAGCATAGTAGAAGTAATACTGAAGGCTCGCTCCTGAAATCCCGGCGGCCTTATCCTCGAAAGAGGGCGCCCACTTGTCCATCACCTCCATGGAGCGCGTGACCTCGGATGCTTCCGGTGCGCCTAAGAGCTGCATACAGAGTGTGCCGACACTGGTCATCCCGTGATTTGCAGCGGGGGCGGTATAGCCAAAGCCGCCTGTCGGGCTGGCATTCTTCTTGAATCCGCGCGCTGCCAGCTTCAAGGCCTTATCCAAACCCTCAACCTCAAGGCGGGCCAAACACCCGGCCTTAATCGCCTGCGCGCACCACCCCATGTAGGAGGTGTCATCACGGTCTGTCTGCTTCACATTGTAATCCCAGCCCCCAGAGGGATGCTGTCCCTTGACAATGAGCGTTAAAGAGCGTTCCGCCGCCTCTTTGACATTAGGGTTCATCGTCATGCCATACGCTTCGCAGAGCGCGTAGGTGGCAATCGGTAGGCTATATTCATGACCATCCGACCCTTTGAACCGACCGTCCGGCAATTGCTGGGCGAGTAAATACTCCAGCCCCTTCTTGACGGTCTCACCGAACTCCTCGGATTTCCCAGGGGTCTCCGCATGAGCTAAGAAGGTCAGAATCGCCAAACTGGTCATGGCAATTCGATTATTGAGCCAGGAGCCATCCGGCTGCTGGTTCTTCTTCAGCCACCGCAAGGTCTTCTCCACCCGTGCCTCGGTCATTGGATCACCACCGCCAATTCTGATCTTCTCTCCCCGCGTACCTGTATCAGTAGGCCTTCCCAAGATATTTCTCAGGATGACCGGACTCTTGGTGATTAGTACCGCATCAATGGGTTGAGGTTGCGGACTCATCTTTTCAACCGGCTTGACATTTTCGACATTTGGCTGTTCCACATGAACTTCGACTTTCACATCTTCAATTTTCTCCTCAATTTTATCTTTTGGCTTTTCAGGTTTCTCAAATTCTGGAGGAGGAGGAATCTCAATATAGGTGGATTCAATAATACGATCTGGTGCATCCTTTGACGCAGAGAGGACAACCATGACCCCGATCAGGAAGAGAGGCAGGAGAAGAGCTACCAAGGGTGCGGAGAGCCGTTGAACCTCAATCAGGGCGGCTTTATACTCCCGGCTATCCCTGGAGCAGAGCAGACCTTGCCTCATCATTTGCAACCGTTGCAGATAGGTCCGTTCCGTGTACTTCTTGCTGATATCCTCGAGTTGGCTATCAATCACCTGTAGGTTTGTGTTCATGACGCACCTCCTGTGTTAAGGGTTTATGTTCTCTTCTTCACCCTTTATACGGCTGTCATCAGTACTTTCTTAAAACTTATTAAATTTTTTTCTCCAAATCCCCCATTTCTCGCATTCGCGCATTTCCGAATTCGCGCATTTGAACAATAAAAAAACCTGTGGTTTCCCACAGGCTTTTTTGAATGATGTCCAACAGATTAGCGACGACCACGCAGGCGACCATGTTTCAGGAAGCCGTCATAGTTGCGCATCAAGAGGAACGATTCCATCTGACGTAACGTATCCAGCGCGACACCCACGATGATCAAAAGGCTTGTGCCACCGAAGAAGGAGGCCATCTCCCACGGGATGAGCATCCAACCATTCAGTATTTGTGGCAGCAAGGCGACCACAAGCAAGCCCGTACCACCGATCAAGGTCACGCGTGTCATCAAGGCATCCAGATACTCCGCCGTTGCACGTCCAGGGCGGATGCCAGGGACATACGAACTGTCACGTTTCAGGTTATCCGAGATCTGCATTGCATTAAACTGAGTCGCAACCCAGAAGAACGCGAAGAACATGATCAAGGTACCATAGAGCACCAGATGAATGGGTGACTGCGGCGACTGCATTTGTCCACCAAACCACTGAAGCCAGGAGAGGATGTTATTCCAGACACTGGTCGACTCAGTATCCACAGTAATATTCTTCAACAGCGCAGCGGGGAACTGGATGAGCGGGCCCGCAAAGATGATCGGCATGACGCCCGTGTAATTCACACGTAACGGCATGTAGGTCTGTTGCATACCCGCACTTCCGCCACCGACAGAGCGGCGTGTGGAGTGGATCGGCACCTTACGGACACCCTGCGTGAGCATCACGGTTCCCATGACCACGGCGAAACCGAAGAGGAGTAACAATATCAATTCAACAGGATTGCTGCTCGCCTCGACACCGCGGAAGCCGAAATACCGCTGCCAAGCCTCCAAAATGGCCACAGGCAAACGCGAGGTGATATTGATCATGATGATCAGCGACGTACCATTTCCAATGCCACGTTGCGTAATCTGGTCAGCCAACCACATCACAAACAACGAGGCTGTAGTCATACAGATCGTCGTCATGATGGTAAAGGTTAGCGGACTAGATGTCGTCACAATCGTCACCCCCGGCAACCCAATCGAAGCCGGATTGAGTAACGCCGTTGAGAGTGCCGCCGCCTGGAACACACAGATGCCAATCGTCAGATAACGCGTATATTGCGAGAGCTTAGCCTTTCCGGATTCACCTTCCCGAACAAGACGTTCGAGCTGAGGCAATACGGCGGTCAGCAACTGCACAATAATGGAGGCACTGATGTAGGGCCAAATGCTCAAAAAGCCGATGGCGCACTGATCCAGCGCACCACCGCTAAACACGTTAAACCAGTCCATCATCCCACCGCCAGCCCCTGCCTGCTCGCGGATACGAACGAGTTCCGCTTGCAAGCGTTGAAAATCAACGCCTGGGGTTGGAATCTTGGAAATCAGTCGGCAGATAAAAACCAAACCGAGTGTCAACAAGATGCGTTTCCTGAGTTCAGGAATTTTGAATGTATTCGCAAAGGTGGATAACATGATGATGTTCCTTAAACAATTTCAACGGAGCCACCGAGAGCCTCAATTTTGGCTTTAGCAGTTTCGCTGACACCATTAACCTTGAGGGTCAGTTTCTTGGTCAGGTCGCCCGAACCGAGAATTTTGACGCCATCGAATTTGCTCTTGAACAACCCTGCTGCGCGCAGAAGATCCAGATCCACAATCGTGCCGGGCTCAAAAATTTCGAGTTCGCACACGTTAACAGGAGCATACTCCACACGCGTCGGGTTCGTGAAACCACGCTTCGGCAGACGACGGATCAAAGGCATTTGACCACCTTCAAAGCCGAGTTTACCCTTATGGCCTTTACGGGCATTCTGACCCTTGTGACCACGGGTTGATGTTTTACCCATGCCGGAGCCTATTCCGCGTCCAACACGTTTACGGGGCTTACGTGCACCCGGGGTATTCTTAAGTGATGATAAATCCATTTTTTCTTCCTCACGTTGACGTAGCCAGCAACCAGACCCCTTGTCAGGGCACTGATTACTGACTACTGATCACTGTTTTAGGCTCTTGCCGCAGCAATTTCTTCAGCCGAACGCAACTGATTCAGTGCGTCAACCGTAGCCTTGACCACGTTCAAGCGATTCTTACTGCCGAGCGATTTGCCGACCGCATCACGCACGCCAGCGGCTTCCAGCACAGGACGCATACCACCGCCGACGATCAGTCCAGTTCCGTCTGGTGCGGGCTTGAGTAGCACGCGACCCCCGTCACAGCAACCGATCACTTCATGCGGAATAGTCTTGCCTGAGAGCTTGACACGCACCATGGCTTTTTTAGCCGCATCGCCACCCTTGCGGATAGCATCGCTGACTTCGTTAGCCTTACCAAAACCAAAGCCGACGCGTCCTTCGCGGTCACCCACGACGACCACGGCGCTAAAGCTGAAACGGCGACCGCCCTTCACAACTTTAGCACAACGGTTCACGAAGACGACGCGTTCGTCGAATTCACTTTGACTATCACGGGAAAACTCTTTTTCTTTACTCACTTGCTTTCCTCCGTGGCTTTCTCGGTAATCTTCAAGCCTGCTGCGACAGCGGAGTCCACGACTTGCTTGACGCAACCATGGAACTGCTTGCCACCGCGGTCAATGACCACGAGCGAGATACCTTTTTCTTTCGCGACACTCGCGGCCTGTTCGCCGACGAGCTTCGCGGATTCAAGATTACACGTCTTATCCGTCTTAAGAGTAGACGTTGCAGCGAGCGTATTCATAGCATCGTCATCAACGAACTGCACATAGATATGCTTATTCGAGACGCAGATAGCCATACGCGGACGCGCCGCTGTACCCTTGATGCGTTGGCGCAGACGCTTATGCCGAAGCGTGCGCTGTTCTTTACGATTAAAACTCATGTCTTATCAACTCCGTTCAAGCGGCCTTAAGCCACAGTCTTACCCTGCTTGCGACGAATCTGTTCGCCCAGATACTTGATTCCCTTGCCTTTGTAAGGCTCGGCCGGATAATAGGCACGGATTCGTGCGGCTGATTCGCCGACGAGTTCCTTGCTGATCCCTTCGATGATCACATTCAGCCCAGGTGCATCAACTGTGATCTTAATCCCTTCGGGGATCAAATAATCCTTGGGTGACGCAAAACCGAGCGAGAGGCTCAGCTTCTTACCAGAGAGGATAGCCTTAAAACCCGTACCTTCAATATTGAGCGCCTTCTTATAACCGGTCTGCACACCATCAATCATGTTCATGATGAGTGTACGTGACAGGCCATGGCATCCCTTCAACATCCGGGTATCATCAATTCTGCCAACGACGATCTTACCGTCCTCGACTTTGATGGTGATACCTTGACGGAACGTACGCTTCAGTTCGCCGAGCTTACCCTTGACCATCACTTCGCTGCCATTCACGGCAACAGTGACACCGGCGGGAATAACGATAGGTTGGTTACCAATACGTGACATAGTCGTTTTTCCTTACCAGATGGTACAAAGTAGTTCGCCACCAAGCTTACGCTGTTTGGCTTCCTTGCCGCTAATCACACCACTGGAGGTGCTCAGGATTGCGGTACCCATGCCACCGAGGACAGTCGGAATATCCTGCGCGCCGCAGAATTTACGAAGGCCTGGCTTACTCTCACGGCGAAGGCCGCGAATAGCCGAGTCGGCGTCGTTGTTATACTTTAGCTCGATGCTCAACACACGTGGAAGTGCATTGGTCAACGTAAAGTCAGCGATGTAGCCTTCAGCTTTCATCACTTTTGCAATCTCACCCTTGATACGCGAGCCTGGAAGCTCGAGGGAGGGAAGACCTGCTTTGATCGCGTTGCGGATGCGCAACAGCATATCTGAAATTGGATCGGACGTCATTGTTCTCTCCTTACCAGCTTGCCTTAGTGATTCCCGGAATCATTCCGGATACAGCCAGCTCGCGGAAACAGAGACGACAGAGCTGGAACTTACGAATGTACGCGCGCGGACGACCGCAACGTGTGCAACGGTAATACTTACGCGAAGAGAACTTCGGCGTACGCTTGGCTTTTTCCATCAAACATGTTTTTGCCATTGTGGAAATTCTCCTTATTTGCCAACGAAGGGCACGCCGAGTGCGATGAGCAACTCACGGGCTTCTGCGTTGTTACGAGCCGAGGTCACAAACGAGATGTCCATGCCAGTATCGGCACCGACTCCGGCGTCAACCATTTCAGGGAAAATCGTGTGCTCTTTCAAGCCCAGCGTGTAGTTACCCCTGCCATCAAAACCGCGGTTCGGAACACCACGGAAGTCGCGGATACGCGGAAGTGCGCTGTTGACCAGACGTTCGATAAAATCGAACATGCGTTCGCCACGAAGAGTAACCTTCGCACCGATGATCATGCCTTCACGCAACTTAAAGTTGGAGATGCTCTTACGTGCCTTACACAACATCGGCTTCTGTGCGGTGATCTTTGTCAGATCATCGAGGATGTGTTTCTGGACGTCCTTTTCCACAATACCAAAGGCCATGTTGAGCACGACCTTCTGCATGCGGGGAATCAGCATCTTATTGGTCAACCCAAGCTTCTCCTGAAGTTTCGGTGCCAATTCTTTCAGATATTTTTCTTTTAAGTTAGCCATCGTTTTACTCCTTAGTCCAGGGACTTGCCCGAAGCTTTGGATTTACGCACGCTCTTGTCACCCTCACGGACGACTTTCACGCGGACACCTTTTTTCTTATCGGGATCATAAGGCATCAGATTCGACAGCTGCACCGGTGCCTCCCGCTCCAGGTACCCACCATTCGGATGAGTTTCTGAGCGGCGGACCGCCTTCTTGATGACATTCACGCCCTGAACGGTAGCTTTCCCCTTCTTGGGAAACATCCGCAGGACTTTGCCTGTCTGTCCGGCTGATTCGCCTTTTGTGACGATCACCGTATCATTCTTCTTGATTCTCGCTATACTCATGTTTTTCCTAACTCGTAACCGTTTTGACGTCAACGACATCATCGGCGTTACGGTCTCTCATTAGCTTAGACCACTTCCGGGGCCAATGAAATAATCTTCATGTAGTTCTTGTCACGCAATTCACGCGCAACAGGACCGAAAATACGCGAACCGATCGGGTTCATCTTAGCATCCACGATCACGCAGGCGTTCTGGTCAAACCGGACAAATGAACCGTCTTCACGACGAATCGGATGTCCCGTACGGACGATGACCGCGGTTGCGACCTGTCCCTTTTTCACCGCACCTGTCGGAGCGGCTTCTTTGATAGCCACGCGAATCACATCCCCTAGATAAGCGTATTTCTTACGCTGCCCTAGGATACGGAAACACATGGCGATCTTGGCGCCCGTGTTGTCGGCAACAACCAATTCAGTTTGTTCCTGAACCATATTATTTTTCCTCCGACTTCACAATGCGCCAACGCTTGGTAGCGCTGAGCGGACGCGTTTCCATGATGGTGACGTTGTCGCCAACCTTCGCGGTGTTCTCTTCGTCATGCGTGTGATACTTCTTGAACGCACGGATGACTTTTCCGTACTTGGGATGAATCTCGCGGCGTTCACTCTGGACAATCACGGACTTGATGCCGCTTTTGCTGATCACTTTGCCCTTACGGACCTTGCGACTGGCTCGGCTTTCTGCAGTTGTCTCGGACATTACTTAGCCCTCCGTTCATTCTGGACGGTTTTCATGCGCGCGATTTCGCGGCGCATGGTGCGCATGCGAACCGGCTTATCGACGGCAGTACCCGACTTGTGCTTCAGCCGCATATCAGCGAGTTCCTTCGCCTTTTCACGGATGATCTGCGCCAGTTCATCTGCCCCTAATTCTCTAACTTCGTTTGATTTCATGGTTCCGTTATGCTCCACGTGAGACGAGTATCGTACGCAGGCCCAACTTCGTATCTGCTAAACGCAAACACTCGCGAGCAACTGAATCCGGCACACCGCCGATTTCGAACAGCATCTTTCCAGGCAGAATAACAGCAACCCACAATTCGGGATTACCTTTTCCACCACCCATACGCACTTCAATCGGCTTACGGGTTACTGGTTTGTCTGGGAAGATACGGATCCACAGTTTACCTTTACGCTTCATCTCGCGGTTGATCACAACACGGCAGGCTTCAATCTGTGTGTTGGTCAAGAAACCACGTTCGAGCGCCTTGAGGCCGAACTCACCGTACGCCAGCTGTGCGCCAGATGTGGCGAAGCCGGAACGGTTTCCTTTTGATTGCTTGCGGAACTTCACCCGCTTAGGCATGAGAGGCATCTTTTCTCCTCCTCTGTCCTTGACCTGCGCTACGCGCCGGCTGGAAATCTTCCTTCTTGCAGATCCACACCTTCACGCCGATCAGACCGGCCGTGGTGTGCGCTTCCGCAAAACCATACTCGATGTTCGCACGCATGGTGTGCAACGGTACCTTGCCCTGCTTGCTCCACTCCACGCGAGAGATTTCAGCGCCATTGATACGGCCGCTGCAACGGATCTTAATTCCGTCGACGCCCATATCCATAGCAACCTTCTCCGCACGCTTCATCGCACGTTTGATCGCCGCACGGCGTTCAACCTGCTGAGCAATGCTTTCTGCCACGAGCTGTGCGTTCGCGTCGGGATCGCGGACCTCTTGAATCTCGAGGTACACTTCCTTGTTCGTCTGCTTAGCCAAATCCTGACGGATCTTATCCACATCCTGGCCCTTACGACCAATCACTACACCCGGCCGTGCCGAGAACAGCGTGACGCGTACGCGATTTGCATAGCGTTCAATTTGGATCTTGGTGATCGCTGCGCCTTCGAGGCGTTTCTTCACCGTTTCACGGATCATCTGGTCTTCCGCCAGCAGGACGCCGAACTGTTTCTTGTTCGCGAACCAGCGACTGCGCCACTGTTTGTCCAGGGCGAGGCGAAAGCCGATTGGATTTACTTTCTGTCCCAAAGTTTTACTCCTTTTGAAAAGCCGGTTACTGTGCGTTGCCGGACAGGATAACCTTGCAATGACACAATCTCTTGGCGATCGGGCTCGCGCTTCCGCGAGCACGCGGCCAGAACCGGCGCATGCGCACACCTTCGTCAAACACGCAAAGGGTCACCTTCAGCGTATCCACATCAAGATGAGCATTGTTCTTCGCATTGGCGATCGCGGACTTGAGCGTCTTGCTCAATACCAGCGCAGCCTTGCGAGGACTAAATTCAATAACCTTCAGTGCGTCTGCAACGGGGAGTCCTTGGCACTCACGAGCCAAAGGACGTCCCTTCTGTGCGGACATTCTGACGTTACGGG
>CAYWNP010000075.1:0-2654 GCA_964459675.1 uncultured Akkermansia sp.
ACATCCATCACCGGCATTCCATCCGCCTGAAGGGGCACGATTATGCCGGGGGCGGGGTTTACTTTGTCACGATTTGCGCGCATCGCGATGCCGGGAATATTTTTGTACCAGAGGCGGTCAAGGCCATGGTCGCGCGGGAATGGGTGGCGGCGGCCGCATCCGGCGGGGCGGGCGTAGGGGTAGGCCTTGTGTCTACCCTACCACATGCGGGCGATGTGTCCGCCCTGCCACACGATGCCCACCAAGGGGGTAGACATGAAGCCTACCCCTACGCGATCATGCCGGATCATTTTCATGCGTTGATCAGGATGCCGCGCGGCCCCGCATTGGGCGATGTAATTTGCGCATTCAAATCACTGGTGGTGCATGAGTATATTGCCAAGGTCAAGGCAGGCGAGTGGCCACGTTTTGCGGGAAATATCTGGCATCGCAATTATTATGAGATGATCGTGCGCGACGAAGAGGCCGAGCAGAACATTGCCCGCTACATCCGCATGAACCCGTGGCGTTGCGTGATGGATTTCGGGAATGGCCTGCGCGGCATGGGCAACCCGTCCTTGTGGAATACGACGAAAATCGGGGTGCTGGCATCACGTAGGGGTGTATGGGCGGGCGTAGGGGCGGGCCTTGTGTCCGCCCTACCACACGATGCCCGCCAAGAGGGTAGACATGAAGCCTACCCCTACATCGGCGGATTCCATTCGCCCATGGAACGCGCGATACTTGACCAATTGCTGGCAGCGAAACACCCGGTCATCTGGTGCCCGGCCTGGGGGCTAGACGGCACGTTCCCGGCTGCGGTGCTGGACGCGCTGGAAAACAATCGCATGCTGATTTTGGAAATGCGCGATTGCAGTGGGAACCTGGCCGCTGCGGAGCAGCGCAACCGTTTTGTGATGGAACATGCCGACAGCCTCTGGCTGCCTTATGTGGCACCTGGCGGCATGCTTGAACGGCTGATCAAAGAGCTAAACGTGCGGGAGAAGATCCTCGCACAATGAAGCAACACGACGCTTTTTACTAAACGGAGAAGTACGATGAAAGAAAAACTGAGTTACAGAAACAAGAAGGAACAAGTTTACTTTTTCCGGGAAGTGGAGGGTAAGCGTGGCAAGCAGATTGTCTGTTCGCGGAAGGAATCCGAAAACGATCTGTCCTCTATTCCAGAGACCCATGAGATTGTGGAGTCGCCGAATGGTCAGGTGACCTGCCGGAAAAAGGAGGATTCAGTATTTCTCCTGGAAGAAATCGCCTTTGTGCAGGACTTTTGCCAGAAACAAAAGGATCCCCTTGTTGAGTTGCTTGCCGAATTTAAGAAAGATGCAATCATCATCCATTACAAGGATATCAGTCGCGTACAGGAGTTAGGCCAATTTTTACGCTGTCGTCTCAGCGAGATTGATCTGCGTGAACTTTCAAAATCGTTCAATTATGAAGCTGTCTTGAAATTAGAACTTACGAATGCCGAATCACGGCTGTTTACTTGCTTCAGGATGTGCTGGCTTGGAGAAGCTGACTGGATGTATCTGGGAAGCGGTCCCTTGCCGAAACTCTTGAAGAAATACGCCCCGCACATTGGCAAGGAGTCCTTCTTTGAACAATTTTAGTTTTTTGTGGATCTTTGTGTTTTTCCTGGCGATGCTTCCAAGATGATAGCCACAAAAAACACAAGAAGCACGAAAAGGATATGCAATGACAAATACTGAATTAGTACGTCAAACTGTTACAACTGAAGCTGTTTTTGTGTATTTTTGTGCTTTTCGTGGCTATGAATATTGGAGCTAACTATGAGTAAAGAATTTGAACTTCCTGATTTTGATGAGGCTGCGTTGTCGCAGGTCCCGGCTCTTCTGGAGCTGGTGAATCTGGGGTATACGTACCTCTCACGTGCGAAGGTGGCGGAGCTACGTGATGGACCGTCGCAATATATCCTTCGCGAGATTGCGTTTGAGGGGTTGCGCAAGATCAATGCCCCGGCCATCTCTGACAAGAGCATCCGTGATGAGATCTTTAAGGCCGAACAGCAGATCGACATGGGCGCCGGTGTCTTTAAAGCTTCTGAGGATATCTATTCGCTGTTGCTGGCCGGGTGTGGTGTTTCGGAGCTGATCGACGGACGCCGTACCTCGCCACAGATGAAGTTCATTGACTGGCGAACCCCCGAGAACAACACCTTCCACGTCTGTGCCGAATATGTCGTGGTCTCAGCCTCTGCTCAACGCCGACCGGACATCGTGGTCTTTGTAAATGGTATCCCCTTTGCCGTGATTGAGAACAAGAAACCCTCTGTGAAGGTGCAGGAGGCCATCGCGCAGATGGTCCGCAATCAGAGTTCCAATGAAACACCCAAGTTCTTTCTTTTCCCGCAAATCCTGATTGCCACAAATGTTCGCGAGTTGAAATATGGCACCTTGCAGACTCCCTCACGTTTCTACTCGCAGTGGAAAGAGAAGGACCTCGATGCTGCGACGTTTGACGCAGCAGTATATGCGCTTATCAACAAGCCCGTCTGCCCAGAAACATTCAAACAAATCATTACTGATCTTTGCCCGGGGCAAAAACAATGTCCAGACCGCATGGTGACTGAACAGGATCGCGGCATCTACTCGCTTCTACGTCCGGAGCGGATACTGGATCTGGTGCGCAACTTCATC
>CAYWNP010000075.1:2754-13093 GCA_964459675.1 uncultured Akkermansia sp.
ACTGCGCTGGTTCACAAATTCGCCGCTGGCTCATTTGTGAAGGGCGGACACGAGGCCCGCCCATACGAGCCGGACGACGACCCGAACATCTTCATCCTGATTGACGAAGCACACCGCACGCAGGCCGGACAGGCGAACATCGAACTAAACCTCGTATTACCCAAGGCCTGCCAGATCGCCTTCACGGGTACACCGTTGATGAAACAGGAGAGATCCAGCGCGGCAAAATTTGGCGGAACGATTGACGCTTATACCATCTCGGAGGCTGAGGCGGACGGCGTAGTCCTGCCGCTCATTTACCAGCCCCGGTATGTCGAACTGAGTGTTCAGCAGCATCTCTTGGATCAGTTCTACGACCACATCACTGAAGGCTTCACTGAAGCTCAGAAGAAGGACCTTCAGATGAAGTTCAACTCGGCGCAGATCCTTGAGGAGACTTCGCAACGGATCGAAACCATCGCCCTGGACATCCTCAATCATTATACCCGTTTTGCGGACACAGGTTTGAAAGCCCAGGTGGTTGCACCTTCCAAATATGCTGCGGTGATGTTCCAGAAGGCCTTTTCCTTGCAGGACCGAGTGGCAACGGATGTCATCATTTCGGAATCGGCTGACAAGGAGGAGGATGACCTCCTGCCCGACCACAAAAAAGAGGTGGCGAAGTTCCTTTCCGAGGCAAAACACCGGTTTGGCGCCTCCCTCCTGAAGCGGGAAAAGGATCTGATCGATGATTTCAAAAAGAATCCTGACGGGGTCCGTATGCTGATTGTCGTGGACAAACTGCTGACGGGCTTTGATGCACCCCGTAACACCTTCCTCTATCTGGCCAAGCAGCTAAAGGATCACAACCTCCTGCAGGCGATTGCCCGCGTAAACCGCCTTTTCGACGGCGACGAAGGCAAGGAGGCCAAGGTTAATGGCTTTATTATCGACTACTCGAAGAACGCTAAGAATCTGCGTGATGCCATGGAGCTCTTTTCGAACTACGAGCCTGAGGAGATTGAGCGAGCCCTTTTGAACAGTGATGAAAAGATCGCCCAGCTTGAACGTATCTATCAGGATTTACATGGGCTCTTCAACGCCGTTCGCAACAAGCAGGATACCGAGGAGTATATCCGCATCTTAGACAGTGACCTTGAAAAGCGTGAACAATTCTATGAGTTGGTGGATGAATTCACCCGCCAGTTCGCCGCCTGCCAGATGCTCTATGACTTCACCCAGAAATTTGATGAAGAGAAGTTGCGCCGTTTTGCGCTCGACCTGAAGGGGTTTGTCGAACTCAAGAAAGTCCAAAAGCTTAAGAATGCCGAAAGTGTCGACTTCTCCAAGTACGAAGCACAAATCCGCCGGATTCTCGACAAGTATGTGACTGCCGAGTATGTAACAGAACTGGCAGAGCCGATCTGTGTCAGGGAATCTGCTGAGTTTAACGCCTATATTGAACACGTTGACCGAGGTCTTTCGGACAAGTCAAAAGCAGAGGCGATTGCCGCGCAGACCAATCGGACCATTAAAGAAAACTATGATCAGGATCCGGCCTTCTATCGTCATTTCAGCGAGAAGATCACGCGCCTGATCGCGGAGCTGAGATCAGCAAAAGAAGAGGATGTACGAGCATTACTGGGTGAAGTCCGTAACATCCAGAACCATGTTGCTACTTATGAAGACAATGATATCCCAAAGCCACTCAAGGCACGTAAACCGTTGCATCCCTTTTTTAGAAACTTAAGCAGCAGACTCGCCTCGCATCCGCTGAACATGGAACAGCTCTGCACTATCGTCGAAACCATTTACGGGGTGATCGAAAAGAACAAGATCGTTGACTGGGATACCAATGTCGAAGTCGAACGTCGTGTTCGCAGTGAGATCGAGGACTATCTCTTTGACACTGTAAAGACCGTTTACGGGGCTCCATTGACCCTGGAAGAGATCGACGCCCTGCTCGCAATCATCTGGGACCTGGCGGTTCAAAACAAGGAGCAGGAAGAAGCATGACCCAAAAGCGGTTTACATACGAACAGATCGCTTTCGACTATGGCCTGACACTTGAAACGCGAAAAACCCTTGCGATTCATGTGTTTCCTGATCAATCTGTACACGTCAAGGCCCCCTTGCACGCTTCAGAGTCGAAAATTACAGGATTCCTGCAACGCAAAATCCGCTGGATCCTCAAGCATCAGCGCTACTTCGCCCAATTCAAGCCACGGGTCCCCAAAGAGTATATCAGCGGTGAAACCTTCCGTTATCTCGGCCGTAATTACAAACTGCTTATCCGTAAAACAGAAAGCCACGAGCGAGTTTCATTGCAACATGGTGTATTGACTGCCTTCAGCATGTCTCCTCAAGACCGGGCACGCACTCGGCTTCTACTGGATTCCTGGTACCTTGAAAAAGCACGACAACTCTTTGCGGAAAGGCTCTCCTGTTGCTTAAATCGCTTCCCTCAACTCAATTTGCCTAAACTCGGCATTCGGCGACTGGTCAGACGCTGGGGAAGTTATTCCCGTCGCACGCACCGAATCGGCCTGAATCTTGAGCTGATTAAAGCCTCAAGACCTCAGATCGACTATGTTTTGATGCATGAACTCTGCCATACCACGCACCGGGCGCATGATAAAGCCTTCTATCGGCTCCTCAGCAGTCATCTGCCAGAATGGAAGTCGCTGAAGACAGAGCTTGAACGATCCCTGCTGTCTGTATAACTGCCTGAATTGCGACTTGTTATATGACCACCATCCGCCTATAATAGGGCGCATGAATTCTGAAGCAAAAAAGAAGGATCGTGTCATCGCGATTGTTGGGCGCCCCAATGTGGGCAAATCTGCCATCTTTAACCGTATTGCAGGAAAGCGTATTGCGATTGTCCATGACGAGAGCGGCGTGACCCGTGACCGCCTCATGCGTGAAGTAGACTGGGAAGAGGAGAAGTTCAGTCTCGTAGACACCGGTGGTATCATGACGCGCGATGCTGCAACAGAGAAGGATCCGATTGTCGCGGGTGTTCGTGCCCAAGTAGACTCCGCCCTCGATGACGCTGCTGTGGTTATCATGGTTGTGGATGTTCAGCAGGGTGTTCAACCCATGGATGAAGAGGTTGCGCGAATCGTACGTAAATCAGGCGTACCCTGCCTTCTGGCCGTCAACAAGTGCGACCTCGACCGACACGAAGAGGGTGTCAGTGATTTCGCAAGATTAGGATTCCCCACCTTTCCTGTTGCAGCCCAACACAACCGTGGCATGGGTGCGCTGATGGAAGCGGTCTTGCCTCATTTGCCAGAAGCGGTCAATGAGACTGCAAAAAGACCCCTGCGCGTCGCAATTGTCGGACGTCCCAATGCAGGCAAGTCCTCGTATATCAATCGCCTCCTGAAAGCTGAACGTGTGATCGTCTCGGATATTGCTGGCACCACACGTGACTCGATTGACATTCCCTTCACCATCGGCGAAGGAGAGCAGGCGCGCCACTATACGCTTGTGGACACGGCCGGCATGCGCCACAAACATTGCATCGACAACGCGGTGGAACGTTTCAGCCTCTTTCGCGCAGAAGAGAGCGTCAAGCAAGCCGACGTGGTGGTGCTTATCATGGATCCTGAGTTAGGTCCGACGGTACAGGACAAGCATATCGCCGCGCTCATTCAAGCGGAGCAGAAAGCCTGCGTGATGATGATCAACAAATGGGATATTGCTGTTGAGAAGGAGATGAAGGAGAAGGAGGCGACAGAAACGCTCTACAAGATCCTCCCCTTCATGAGCTACTGCCCCTTGATCCTCATCTCTGCAAAGACTGGCTATAACATCCGCAAGAGTATTGAGGTGATCGATGCAGTCGCCGCACAGACGCAGATCAAGCTGCCGACAGGCATGCTGAACCGCACCTTGGTCGAGGCGACACACCGTGTCGTCGCCCCTGCGAAAGCGGGTAAACGTCTACGTGTTTACTACGCCGTGCAGGTCGGTACCGCTCCCATTCTGATCCGTATGTTCGTGAATGATCCGAAACTGGCCACGAAACAATATACGGACTTCATGACGCGCACCCTCCGTGAACGATTCGGTCTGGAAGGCGCACCGGTTGTCATTCTCTATCGTGCACGATCACGTCCGGAAGATGACGAGAAGAAGGGTTACTTCACCTACAAACCTTCCGAGGAGCCGCTGGAAGAGAAAAAACCAGCCCCCACCCCGCGAAAGCCTGGACCCAAAAGGTCAAGTAAAGGCAGAATAACGCTCCATCCCAAAAAAAGGCGTTAACCCGTCATCCTCATGTTTGCGCTCAGGAGTCCAACCATGTTACAGCGATTATACCTTGCAGGTCTAATCTGCCTCTTCCTCTCCCGTACGGCCTTGACCCAGTTCAAGCCGGAAGAGATGATGAAGCCCTACTCCTACACCAATGAGCAGGGCGAAGTTCTTTCGTGCCAAATCTGGGCCCCCCAGGTTCTCAAGCCTGGCAAAAAATACCCGCTGATTCTTTTCCTCCATGGTTCTGGCGAGTGTGGAATAGATAATATCCAGCAAACGCGCGTCGGACTGCCTACGCTCCTGAACGCGCTGGTGCTGCTCCCCGAGCGCGTCATCGTGGTTGCTCCTCAATGCCAGAACGGAAACTGGTGGGTGAAGCAGCTGGCCATGGGCCCGGACTATCGGGCTGCCAAAAAACCAGCGCCCTCGCTTGATGTCGCGCTTGAGTTGTGCCGCCATCTGCTCACAGCCAAGCAAGCCGACCCTGAGCGCCTCTATATCACCGGACTCTCACTAGGCGGCTTTGGAACCTGGGACGCGATCCAGCGCAATCCCTCTTTCTTTGCCGCTGCTGTACCGATCTGCGGCGGCGGAGATCCACGTTTTGCAGGTGCGCTAAAAAAACTCCCTATCTGGGCCTTCCATGGACGCCAGGATAAAAATGTCCCGCCTGATGCCTCGCGCCGCATGGTGCAGGCGCTCAAAGCCACAGGAGGAGACGTGCATTACACCGAGTATGAAAATGGTGCCCATTTTATCTGGGATCAGGCCTATTCCGAAAAGGAGCTGGTTCCTTGGTTGTTAAAACAGACACGCGCTAAAAAGCCTTGGTGGAAGATCTGGTAAGTGATCAAAGGATTCTTTATGAAAAAGTACCTCGTTCTGTTATTGCTTCCACTCCTCTCCTGGGGAGCACAGGATGTCTTTGATATGCCAAGACTCCAGCCCCAGCAGCGTCAATTCGTGCAGGAGATGATTCAGTCTGTCCGGGCAGGTCAAATCGAAGAGATGGAAGCTGTGGCCCGGAAAGCCATCACCGTCTTTCCCCAAGACGCCACGTGGCATTATAATCTCGCCTGTGCCCTCTCCTATCGTTCCGATAAGACCGAATCACTTGCTATCCTTGAGCGTGCGATTGATCTCGGCTTCCGAAATTCAAAGGCGATCGAGGGGGATCATGATCTGAAGAATCTCGCGAAAGAGCCTCGCTTCAAGGAACTCCTTGAAAAAGCCACCCACCTACAAGGAAGGCCGATCCTGGGCGTCCCTCAACCTCACGCGACAACCAGCGTCATGGGGCTTCCAGTCAAAATTGAGGCGGGCAACACCCTGTGGGACTTTGATAAAGGTTGTTTTCACACCCTGCTGACCCTCGTGCCCCCCTCCCTCAACAAAATATCCAACTATGCCCCTGACTATGCAGGGCCTGCTAAAAAAGAACTTCAGCAGTGGATGAAAGAAGGTACCGCAAGTGGCAACTTTGGAGATCTCTACCTCAACCGAGATAATGGACACTCTTCCCTTGCCTTTACAAACTTCCCCGGGCTCACACCGATCGTATACGGAGATGACGCGAAGGTTAAACAGGCAAACATGGGACTTCCCAATGCGTTCTTCATCTACCCTCTTATCGGAAATGCCTCGATTGCTATCACGGCCGGCCCCTTCTGGCGAAGCATGCCGCGCGCCATCCAGACAGACCCTTATCAGCCCTCCGCAGCTTTTCAATGGATCCTTGCCAACCAATGCTGGCTCTATCCGGCGCATCGCGACTATACGGCGGAGACCGGCGATCTCTATCCTGTCAACATGCCCTACTACATTATTTCCAAGGGATCCTCCTTCAGTGACATGCCGTTCATGGAGGCCATCGTCGCGACATACGCAGCCTTCCGTCCGGAAACCAAACAAACGCTCGTCTCTAAAAGTCTGCTCGTACCCACCGTGCAAATGATCTTGCGCGCAACCCAAAATAACCTCAAGACACCCGAGGACTATTTGACGGGACTGGCCCATCCCATCGTCTTTGATGCCACAAACCTGAATGTCGAGGCAATGGTGAAGATGGCGCATGACTTCACACCTCAGAACATTCCCCTCCCTGTCGTCCTCCGAACCCTTAAAGATGCCGAACCTGCGAGTGGCCTTGATTACTTCGATCAACGGCCAGAAGGTCTCTTCGACACGCCCTTCGCGATTGCCCGCGTCATACGAGGTGTTCGTACAAAGACACGGACCATGACCCTCGAGGCCCACATCCCTGGAATTCCACAGCCCTCTACTCCCTTCGTTTGGAAACTCCTGCAAGGCGATCCCACCAAGGTCACCATCAAGCCGTTGACACCGAATGCCTCTCAGGTCGAGATTTCCGTGGATTATCACGGCATCTATCGCCCCACCCCAACTGCCTGGATGACCAGCCGTGTGGAGATCGGCTGCTTCTTAAAAACAGGCGAACATTATGCCATGCCCTCCATCGTCTCTTTTGCTTACTTAGCCAATGAAGATCGTCTCTTCCGAGCCGATGGAAAAATTCAATCTGTGGATTACACCAATCCCAACCGCCGTTACGCTGACCCCGTCCTCACCCTCCCCAAGAAGTGGAAAGACTTGTATGACTATACCTCCAACGGGCAGTTGAAAGGCTGGTACCGGACACGGAAGACTGGGTTGCCAGATCGTTTTACCTACGCCGGACATAAAGTGCTCACCACGGATAAACTGAACCGTCCGTTGCAGACCTGCGGCGTCCAATACATCCCCCGTCAAGAGGAAGGGAGTGTGCCAACTGAATTGACGTATGTTGACAACCTGCAACACCTCTTTGTTTACAACTACGCCACGGATGACGATCTCATCGGAACCTTTAAGCAAGACAAATAATTTTCATGAGCCAACTCCTCAACAACATCCGTATCGTCTTAGTCGGAACCCTCTACAGTGGCAACGTCGGGTCTGTCTGCCGTGCCATGGCCAACATGGGCATCTCTGACCTCGTTTTAGCGGAACCACGCATTTGCGACAACTGGGAGGAAGCGGCACGGTTAGCCGTTCACGCAGATGCTATTCTTGCGAACCATCGCCGGGTTGATACACTCGCCGAGGCGATTGCAGATTGTTCATGGGCTGTCGGCACTACGGCCCGAGGCGGACTTTATCGGCAACATGTCAAAACACCGCGCGAGGTAGCCCCCGAGCTTTTGAAACTGGCCGCACAAGGCCGTGTGGCACTTGTCTTCGGTCGCGAAGATAAGGGGCTCACCAACGAAGAGATCGGGATCTGTACGCACCTGATCCGCATCCCTGTCCATCCCGACTATGCATCCTTAAACCTTTCTCAAGCTGTCCTGCTCTGCTGTTATGAACTCTACAGCGCCCTGGGCACCTATGAACCCCCTGTCGAAAAATCGCTCCCTGCCACGGCCGCGCAAAAAGGAAAGCTTCTGGAGAAATGGCGCGAAATGCTCCTGACCATTGGCTTCATGAAAGAGGACAAGGCCGACCACATGATGCAAGGTGTCCAACGTATCTTTTCACGCGGGACCTTTTCAGAGGATGATGTCGCCATCATGATGGGCGTTGCGCGGCAGGCTGATTGGGCCTCTAAAAACAGGAGCGAAGAACAATGAAGGTGTTACTCCATACCTGTTGCGCGCCCTGCGCAAGTCACTGTGCGTGGACCTTGATGGACTCCGGACATGATGTGACGCTCTTCTACTCGAACGCCAACATCGCCCCACAAGAAGAGTGGCAGAAGCGTCTGGATGCCGTCCAAGCCCTTGCGCACCATTACGATCTACCACTGCTAGTGGACCCGCCCGAACATGACGAGTGGCTCATGCACGTCGCCTCAGGCCTTGAGGAAGAACCGGAACGCGGCAAGCGCTGTGAAGGATGCTTCCGTTACAGCCTTGTTCGTACCTACACGGCGATGCTCAAAAGCGGGCACGATGCCTTTACAACCTCCCTCACGGTCAGTCCGCACAAACTCTCGGCAACGATCTTCAAGGTTGGCAAAGCCCTCTCCGCCACACAGTTCCTCGCCATGGATTTCAAGAAGAATAATGGATTCAAGCACAGTCTTGAACTCACAGAGAAACTGGGCCTTTACCGCCAATCGTATTGCGGTTGCGAGTTTAGTTCAGTTTCTTAAGAAGTGTAGCCGTTTTTTTCTCACAGAGGCACAGAGAACACAAAGAATAAAAACCAGTTTTTTGTTATAGCAAATAAATACGCCTGATCAATAAGCTAAAAGCTCAATCAGTTTTAACTCAAAAAAACCGAAAGATAATTTTCTTTCATGCGTGATAAGTATTCCTCTGTGCTCTCTGTGCCTCTGTGAGGAACTTTACATTAAATTACAATGTTCAGCAACCAAACTGCTTCGTAGACCAGGTGGTGCGGCCATTGCAGACGGTCATCACGGCTCTTGCATGAAGCGTCTGGCCCGCAAAGGGACAGTTACGCGACAGGGAGCGGAATGTTTCCGGACGGACCACCCACGGCGTTGAGGGATCAATCACCACCAGATCTGCCGGTTGCCCGGCTTGCAGCGACACGAAGTTCTGCCGCAGGATCATCGCAGGATGGAGCGTCCAGCAAGAGACCCAGTCCATGACCGACATCCCCTCCTCTTCAACCATCGCCTTCCACGTCACGCCAATCGCGGTTTCAAGTCCGATCACGCCGAAAGGTGCTTTTAAAAATCCCTTTGACTTTGACTCGAAAACATGCGGCGCATGATCTGTCGCAAAGAGGGAGAGCGTTCCATCCAGTACGCCCCTGCGAATCGCAGCGCGATCCTCCCGTGTTCCAAGAGGCGGATTCATCCGCCAGTTGCCATCATCTCCCGGGATATCTTCGACCGCAAGCGCAAGATGATGCGGAGAGGCCTCCGCATGGACAGGCAAACCCTCCGCACGTGCTTGGCGGACAAGGTCAACGCCAGCAGCTGTTGAGATGTGCTGAATAACGAGTGTGCACCTTGTCTCGCGGCAAAGCCGAATGTCACGTGCAATCGCCTCGCTCTCCGCTTCTGGCGGAAAGAGCGGCAGGTTCAACATCTTGGCAACCGGACTTTCACGGATGACCCCGTCTTTGGCGAGATCCGGCACAACCGCATGATCAAAGACCGTCTTGCCTGCACGGAAGGCACGCGCCATCGCCTCGCGCATCACCTCATCGGAAAAGACAAAAGAGCCGTCATCCGTAAAACAGGCGGCTCCCTTTATTGCAAGGGTTTCGATATCACTGACTGTGCGTCCCTGACGTCCGACCGAGAGGCACGCAGAGGGAAGAAGCGTGACCGGAAGATCATCCGCAAGCTGCTCCGAAAGCCACATGACAGAATCCCCTGCGGGGACCGTATTGGGCATCGGGACGACATGGGTAAAACCTCCTGCTGCCGCGGCCTCTGCGCCTGTTCGTCGCGTCTCTGCAGCGGAGTTACCCGGATCACGGAAATGCACATGCGTATCCCAGAGGCCCGGAGCAACCAGAAGCCCCGTCCCATCACAGTGAGGCAAGCCAGCAGTCGAAGAACCTTCTGGTTGGAGGTTCCCTTCGCGAATAATCAAATCCCTCACAGTATCTGTTCTGTGAAGAGGATCTATACATCTTATCTGCTTCAAAAAAAGATTTGTCATTGGGGTTTCTCGGTTAGAGTAGCGAGGCGTTTATTTCTTTACAAAATGTTCGCAAAGATCTGTGGCTTCGACAAAACGGTTAGAGAGTCCGCAACGTTGTCCAAAGGGATTGAGAACCATCTCGCGACAATAGGCACAACACCGTTGGCGCTCATCTTCGTTGAAAACAGAGACCTTTTCAGGACGGTCCGCCTCTGTAAAAAGCTCTGTCTTGGCTTGAGCAATCACAAAGGGTGTCTCTGCTTCTGAGGCATACTGTTTTCCACACGCCGTGCAGACAAACGACTCCCCGACCTTCTTGAACCCATCATAAACAGGTTCCGCCCGCACGAGGGTGACCTCGCCACAGGCGGAACAGTTTATCTCTCTTGCGTGCGGTTTGTTCATGAACGCTTCGGAAGGTGAATACACTCGCCATGGAAGGCATGTGCAGCCTCCATCCAGGCCTC